>NZ_JBJLSG010000163.1:0-11005 GCF_050871925.1 Kineococcus gurbantunggutensis | reverse complement strand
GGGGGGCGGGGCCCGCGGGGCGCGCCGGCGCGCGGTGCGGGCGGGGCGGGGCGGGGGGGGGGCGGCCTACCACCGCGCCCCCGCCCCCCCCCCCCCCCCCCCCCCCCCGGTCCGGGTGGGGGAGGTGCACGACGCCCCGCCGCCGTGGGGCGGTGGCGTCACCTGCGGTGCTCAGTCTCTCAGGGGGTGGAGTCTCTCAGGAGGTGGACCGGTCGGGTGGTGGAACGCTCAGGTGCTCAGGTGCTCAGGTGGTGCAGCGGTGCAGCGGTGAGGTCCACCGGCTCGCCGACCGCCTCCGGCCGCTCGCACGTCGTGCTCAGCTCCACCGTCGAGCGCGTGTCCGCCGCCCGCTGCACCGACTCCATCACGTCCAGCACGTGCAGCGCGACCTCATCGCTCGCCCGGTGCGCACGCCCCGCACCCAGCGCGATCGCCAGGTCCGCCAGCCCGTACCCGCGCCCGGCGCCGACGTACCCCGCGCGCACCCCCACCTCGCGCCAGTTCGCCTCGTGGTCCGCCTCCGCCGACGGCGCCGGGGCACTGGCCGCGGAGTACACCTGCACGCTGCCGTCGAAGTGGTTCGGGTCCGGCACCGAGAGCGAACCGCCCGTGCCGTGCACCTCGATGCGCGGCAGGCGCGCGGCCCAGGTGTCGAAGCTCATCACCAGCGTGGACACCGCACCGCTGGCGTGCACCAGCACCCCGGCCACCGAGGAGTCGATCGCCACCTCGAAGGACTCCCCCGCGCGCGGGCCCGAGCCGATGGTGCGCTGCTGCTGCGGGCGCCAGGAGACGCCCACCACCCGCTGCACCGGACCCAGCAGGTGCACCAGGGAGGTGACGTAGTACGGGCCCATGTCCAGCAGCGGCCCGCCGCCGGGCTGGTAGTAGAAGTCCGGCTGGGGGTGCCAGCGCTCGTGCCCGGGGGTGGTCATGAACGCCGTCGCCGAGTGCGGCACCCCGATCTGCCCGGTGTCGAGCACCGCGCGCGCGGACTGCACCCCGGTGCCCAGCACCGTGTCCGGCGCGCAGCCCACCCGCAGCCCCGACACGGCGGCGGCCTTGACGACCTGCCGGCCCTGCTCCACGTGCATCGCCAGCGGCTTCTCGCCGTAGACGTGCTTGCCCGCAGCCAGCGCCTGCAGCGCGATGTCGGCGTGGGTGCGCGGCAGCGTCAGGTTGAGGACGACGTCCACGTCGTCGGCGGCCAGCAGCTGCTCCAGCGGCAGCACCCGCGCGCCGGCGTGCTCGGCGGCCAGCGCCCCGGCGCGCTCGGTGTCCAGGTCCGAGACGGCGGTGATGCGCAGCTGGGGCAGGCGGGCCAGGCTGGCGGAGTACTGCTTGCTGATCACGCCGGCGCCCACGACACCGACGCGCAGCGGGGAGCCGTCCACGGGGGCGCCGCTCGCGGCGGCGGGCGCGGTGGTGGCCGCGCTCACCGGCTCGCCGGCTCGTGCTGGGCGCGCAGGCGCTCGGGGACGACGGCCTCGCGCGGTGCGGTGGGGCGGAAGTCGAGCCGGTCCACGCCCAGGCCGCGCAGCACCGCGCGCTCCACGGGCGAGAAGTCGGCGGGGTCGGGGCGGTCGAAGTCCATGGGCTCGCGCAGGCTGATCGGCGGGTTGGTGATCAGCCGCTGGGCGCGCAGGACGTTCTGGGAGGTG
The DNA here is from genome assembly GCF_050871925.1 of Kineococcus gurbantunggutensis. Lineage (NCBI taxonomy): Bacteria > Bacillati > Actinomycetota > Actinomycetes > Kineosporiales > Kineosporiaceae > Kineococcus > Kineococcus gurbantunggutensis. Next base: position 9,344 of record NZ_JBJLSG010000163.1, on the reverse strand, counting down.
GCGTGCAGGACGAAGGGGTGCATGAGCACCACGTCGCCCTGACTGCCGGTCAGCTCCACGAAGTCGCGGCAGTGGTGGATCAGGCCGGTCTCCTGCAGCTGCTCGGGCAGCACGCCCTCGGGGCGCTCGGCCAGGTACCGGGCCACGACGCCGACGGAGTCGGTGGCCACGAAGGTGCCCCCGCCCCGGGAGAGCACGTCGGTCCACAGCACGATGGTCAGCAGCCCCTGCTCGGGCGAGTCCAGGAAGTGCCGGAAGAAGTCGCCGTCCTTGTGCCAGCCGCCGACCCGGGCCGACGGCGGCTCGAAGGGCCGGTCGGCCCCGACGCCGAGGTTGGCGATGATGCCGTCGCTCCAGGACCAGGGCGTCTCGATCCGCTCGACCCCGCCCAGCAGCTGGCAGGCGGCCGCGAAGGCGCGCGGGGCGAACTCGGCGGCGTCCACGCTCTGCTGCGAGGGCAGGTGCACGCGCGGGCGGTCCCAGGTGGAGGGGTCGTCGCGGTCGACGCCCAGGCGCTGCCAGGCGCGCTCGACGACGGGCTCGGCCTGCTCGGGCTCGAAGCACCGCTCGAGCACCACGTAGCCCTTGTCCAGGAAGTGCTCGACCTGTGCGTCGCTGAGCACGGGGGTGGTGTCGCTCATCGGGACCTCTCTCGGGTGGTGGGGGTGGGTGGGCGGCCGCGCCCGCTCAGCCCTTGAAGGCGCCGTCCATGATCCCGGAGACCATCTGCTTGCCGAAGAAGGCGAACAGCACCAGCAGCGGGACGGTGACCAGGAAGGAGCCGGCCATGGCCAGGCCGAGGTCGACGGAGATGTTGCTCTGCAGGGCCTTGATGGCGATCTGCGCGGTGTACATGTCCGGGGACTTCAGGACGATGAAGGGCCACAGGAAGTCGTTCCAGGCGTTGACGAAGCCCAGCAGCCCCAGGACCGCGGCCGCCGGCCGCACCACGGGGAAGGCGATGCGGGCGAAGATCTGCCAGGAGTTGGCCCCGTCCATGCGCGCCGCCTGCAGCAGCTCGTCGCTGATGGTGGCGCTGATGTGCTGGCGCATCCAGAAGATGCCGAACGCGCTGACCAGGCCGGGCACGACGAGCGCCTGGAGGGTGTCCACCCACCCCAGCTGCGACACGATCATGTACTGCGGGATGACGGCGAGCTGCGCCGGGACCGTCATGGTCAGCACGAGGACGAGGAAGAGCACGTCGCGGCCGCGGAAGGTCATCTTCGCGAAGGCGAAGCCGGCCAGCGAGCACAGGAACGCCTGCCCCACGGCGATCAGCGCCGCGACGATGAAGCTGTTGATCAGCGAGCGCACGAACGGCACCGTCTCGAAGACCAGCCGCAGCAGGTCGAGGAAGTTCCCCCCGGGGACCACGCGCGGCGGGAGCTGGGTGGCCGCCTCCGAGCCGACGGAGGAGACGACGAACATCCAGTAGACCGGGAAGATGCACGCCGCCGCCGCCAGGGCGAGGACCAGGTAGGTGTACCAGCGCACCCGGACGATGCCCCGCCTGCGGCCGGTCCTCGTGGTGCGCGGCCGCAGGTCGCCCCGCTGCCGGGTGTGGGTGGTGGTGGCCATGTCAGCCCTTCTTCCCCAGACGGCTCGAGAGCAGGAAGTTGATGAACGCCACGACGACGATGATGCCGAACAGGGCGACACCGACGGCCGAGCCGTAGCCGAACTTGAACGACCCGAAACCCTGCTCGAACAGGAAGAGCGAGAGGGTCTGGCACTGGCGCGCCGTGCCGCAGGTGAGCGTGCCGTTGGACAGCAGCAGCGGCTCGGTGAAGATCTGCAGGCCGCCGATGGTGGACATGATGACGGTGAAGACGATCACCGGGCGCAGCGAGGGCAGGGTGATGTTGAAGAACTGCTTCACGGGGCCGGCGCCGTCCACGGCGGCCGCCTCGTACAGGTCGCGCGGCACGGCCTGCAGGGAGGCCAGGTAGAGCAGCGTGTTGTAGCCGAACCAGCGCCAGATCACCATGACCGAGATGAGCACGTGGCTGCCGGCGGCGGTGGACATGAAGTCGACGTGCTCGAAGCCCAGCAGCTCCAGGAACCAGTTCAGCAGGCCGTAGTCGCGGTTGAAGATCTGCGCGAAGACGATCGCCGTCGCCGCGACCGAGGTGATGTACGGCAGCAGCATCGCCATGCGGAAGAAGTTGGCCAGGCGCAGGAAGGCGTTGTTGAGCACCTGGGCCAGGATCAGCGCGATGATCAGCTGCGGGACGGTCGAGATGATCCAGATGCTGAAGGTGTTGCGCAGCGCGTTCCAGAACCGCGGGTCCTCGCCGAGCTGGCGGAAGTTCTCCAGGCCGACGAACGTCTTGTCGCCGATCGGGTTCCAGTCGAAGAGCGAGACGTAGAAGGTGAACAGCAGCGGGAACAGGCCGAAGACGAGGAACAGGACGTAGAAGGGCGCCACGTACCCGTACGGCGCCAGCCGCTCCCAGCGCTTCTCCACCGGCCGGGTGGCGGTGGCCGGCTTGACGGTCCGGAGGGTGCCGGGGGTCAGGGTGGCGCTCATCAGGCGCCGATCGCCGTCTTGATGTTCTTCACCGCGGTGTCCCAGGCTGCGTCGGCGGGGGCGCCGTCGCCCTCGACGCCGTTGAGCGCGTTGAGCAGCTCGGTGCTGATCTCGGTGTTGTACTGCCCGTTGACGAAGGGCTTCAGGCCCAGGACGGCCTGGGTGAAGATCTTGCCGGTGGGGGCGTTGCCGAAGAAGGGGTCGGTGTGGTCCACCAGCTCCGGCTTGTCGTAGTTGACCGGGGTGGTGGGCAGCGAGCCGGAGTCGACGAAGTGCTTGAGCTGCTGCTCGGGGGACTGCATCGCCTTCACGTAGTTCCACGCCGCCTGCGGGTTGGCCGCGCGCGCCGGGATGCTCAGGTAGCTGCCGCCCCAGTTGCCGCTGCCGCCGGGGATGACGGCGATGTCCCACTTGCCGGCGGTGTCGGGCGCCGCGGAGCGGATGGAGCCGAGCATCCACGACGGTGCGGCGACGGCGGCGAACGCGCCCTTGGCCATGCCGGCGTTCCAGCCGTCGGTGAAGCTCTCCAGCTTGGCGGTGATGCCGGCGGCGATGGCCTTCAGCCCGAGGTCGAAGGAGTCGCGGACGATGGGGTTGGTGTCGTAGACCACGTCGCCGTCGGCCGAGTAGTACTGCTCCTCGCCCTGGGAGACCGCCTGCAGGAAGACGGTCGTGGCGGCGTTGTCGATGAACGCGTTGCCGGTCGCCTGGGTGTAGCGCTGGCCGGTGGCGATGAAGTCGTCCCACGTCGGCCACAGCGCGCCGACCTCGTCGCGGTTCGTCGGCAGCCCGGCGGCGGCCATGAGGTCGGTGCGGTAGGCGACGCCCATGCCGCCGACGTCGGTGGGGATGCCGAGCAGCTCCCCGGAGGGGGCCTTGACCTGCTGGATGACCCAGTCGACGTAGTCGTCCTGGATCTCGTCGGCGCCGAGGGTGGTGAGGTCGGTGAAGTTGCCGGGGTTCATCATGAACTTGGGCATGTCACCGGCCTGGATGAGCACCAGGTCGGGCACCTTGCCGCCGGCCAGGGCGGTGGTCAGCCCCTGCGCGGTCTCCTGGGCGTTGCCGACCTCGGTGAGCTTGACGGTGACGTCGGGGGCCAGCGCCTTGTACTCCTCGACGGAGTCCTTCTGGTTGATGCCGGTGAACGACCAGAACTCGAAGGTGTTCGGGTCGCCGGCGCTGGACGAACCGCCCGAGCACGCCGACGCGGCCAGCGCGGAGCCGCCGGCGAGGGCGGACAGCGCCAGCAGGCGCCGGCGGGAGAGCGCCGACAGGCGCGAGGACTGCGAGGACTGCGAGGAGGACGTGTTCACGGAGGTCCCCTCCTTCGGGGAGTCGTGGGGTGCGCGGCGACGGGTGTCGGTGCGCGGGGGTTCAGCGAGCGGCGGGGAAGCTGACGGTGGCGAAGCTGTGGGGGGGCACCGTCACCTGCAGGAGGCCGTCGTGCAGGTGGACGTCCTGCAGCTCGCGCACCTGCACCGGGGTCTGGGAGGCGGTGTTGTGGGCGCCGATCCGGTCGGCGGTCAGCACGCGGGCGACCGGCCCGCCGGGGACGGCGCCGCGCACGTCGACGGCGACCTGCAGGGGCGTCTCGGCGTCGAGGTTGGTCAGCGACAGGAGCACCTGCCCGTCCTTGGTGCTGGCCGAGCCGGAGAACGTCGCCAGCTCCTCGTCGCCCACCCGCTGCGTCGGGGTCGTCCCGCGCACGGTCAGCGGCAGCGCCGCGGCGTCGTGGTGGCCCTTGTTCATCGCGAAGACGTGGTAGCTGGGCGTCAGGACCAGCGCGTCGCCGTCGGTGAGCAGCATGGCCTGCAGCACGTTGACGGTCTGGGCGATGTTCGCCATCACCAGGCGGTCGGCGTGGCGGTGGAAGGCGTCGAAGTGCACGCTGGCCACCAGCGCGTCGCGCATCGTGTTCTGCTGGAAGAGGAACCCGGGGTTGGTGCCGGGTTCGACGTCGAACCAGGTGCCCCACTCGTCCAGGACGAGCCCGACGCGCTTGTCGGGGTCGTAGGCGTCCATGACGTTCGCGTGCCCGGCGATGATCCGCTCGATCTCGCGGGCCTTGAGCATGGTGCGGTAGTACTCGTCCGCGTCGAACTCGGTGGCCGAGCCCTTCTGCTCCCAGGTGGGCCCGACGATCGTGTAGTGGTGGAAGGAGATCGCCTGGTAGGTGTTCTTCCCGTGCCCGCTGACCTCGCCGTCACCGAGGTAGCGGCCGAGGTTCTGCATGAGGACCTCGGTCCAGCGGTAGTCGGCGTCGGCGGCGCCGGCGGCGATGCGGTACAGGCGGTTGTCGCCGTGGTCCAGGCTGTAGGTGCCGAACTGGCGGGCCAGCTCGGCGTAGGCGCCGGCACCCATGCCGCCGCCGCAGCCCCACGGCTCGTTGCCCAGCCCCCAGAAGGGGACCGACCAGGGCTCGTCGCGCCCGTTGGCCCGGCGCAGCTGCGCCATCGGGGACTCGTCGGCGCGGGTGAGGTACTCGATCCACTGCGCGGCCTCGCGCACCGTCCCGCTGCCGACGTTGGCCGACACGTACGGCTCCGCGCCCAGCATCTCGCACAGCGCCATGAACTCGTGGGTGCCGAAGGAGTTGTCCTCCACGACGTCGCCCCAGTGGGAGTTCACCATCCGCGGGCGCTGCTCGCGCGGACCGATGCCGTCGCGCCAGTGGTAGGTGTCGGCGAAGCAGCCGCCGGGCCAGCGCAGGTTGGGGATGTCCAGGGCGCGCAGGGCCTGCACGACGTCCAGGCGGATGCCGCCCTCGTGGGGGACGTCGGAGTCCTCCCCCACCCAGAAACCGCCGTAGATGCAGCGGCCGAGGTGCTCGGCGAAGTGCCCGTACAGGTGGCGGTTGATGCGCGCACCGGGCAGGTCGGCGTCCAGCACGACCTCCACCCGCTGCACGGGCTCCGACCGCGGTGCGGTCTCGAGCGCGGGGTCGGTCTCGGGTGCGGTCCCGGCGGTGCGCAGCGCTGCGCCGGCTCGCTCGTCGTCGATGAGCACGCGGTCCTCACAGGGTTCGGTGGCCAGGACGCCCCGCAGCTCGCCGCGTCCAGGCCGGGCGTGCACGGGGTGGTGCAGGGGTCGTCCACGTCGTCGCACCGCCTGGCGCGCCACCCTCTTCGGTGGCCCGGACCCGCCGGTGCATATCGATATAATGAGCAGGCCCCCACACGCTGTCAAGCACTTCCCGCGACGCGCCCTCTTGTAGTTTTGCCACCGGGTCAGCTGCGCGGACCGGTGCGGCGAGCGAGGACACGACGGAGGTCGGCTGTGGTCACGATGCGCGACGTCGCCGCGGAGGCCGGGGTCTCCCCCATGACCGTCTCCAACGCGCTGACCGGCAAGAGACCGGTCAGCGAGCAGACGCGGCGGCTGGTCCTGGAGACCGTCGAGCGCCTGGGCTACCAGGTCAACGTCGCCGCGCGCAGCCTGCGCCAGGGGCGCACCGGCGTCGTCGGCATCGCCGTGCCCACCCTGGACAGCCACTACTACAGCCAGCTCAGCCACCGGCTGGTGCTGGCCTTCTCCCGCGCGGGCCTGGCCACCGTCGTGGAGGAGACCCACGCCAGCCGCGAGGGCGAGCTGGCCGCCTTCCGCGACTCGCGCCTGAACGCCTACGACGGCCTGGTCATCGCCGCCCTGGGCCTGAGCGAGCGGGAGATCAACGCCCTCGCGCGCGAGGTCCCCGTCGTGGTGCTCGGCGAGCAGGAGCTGCACCAGAGCGTCGACCACGTCAGCATGCCCAACGTCGACGGCGCCGAGGCCGCCACCCGGCTGCTGGTGCGGCGCGGGTGCCGGCGCCTGGCGATCGTGGGTTCACCGCCGCTGGAGGCGCTGGGCAGCACCACGCTGCCGGAGGGGGCCGCCTTCACGCTGCGCGCCCGGGGTTTCGCCCGCGTCGTGCGCGAGAGCGGCCTGAGCGCCGCCGCGGCCTACGCGGGCGTCACCCAGGCCGCCGGCGCGCAGTGCGCCCGCGACCTGCTGCAGCTGCCCGAACTGCCCGACGGCGTCTTCTGCGTCACCGACACGCTGGCGTTCGGGGTGGTCCGCGGCCTGGCCGACCACGGGGTGCGCGTGCCCGACGACGTCCTGGTCGTCGGTTTCGACGACGTCGAGGACGCCCAGTACCACATCCCCTCGCTGTCCTCGATCTCCCCGGACCACGACGGGCTCGTCGGCGAGGCCGTCCGCCTGCTCACCCGCCGCATCGCCGAGCCGTCGGCCGCCCCGCAGGACCTGACCGTCTCCTTCGAGCTCGTCGAGCGGGAGTCGACGTCGCGCCCGGGGGCGTGAGGAACCCGGGCGGCGCCCCTCAGGCGCGCGGCGCGTCCCGGTCGCGCTCCAGCTCCCACCAGCCGTAGTGCACGAGCCAGGAGTACTCCTCGTGCCACCAGGCCGGCACGAACCGGTACGAGGACACGGACAGGCCCGCGGCCGTCACCGCGCCCAGCTGCGCGGGCAGGTCGTAGCAGTGCAGGTCGACCCCCGGCAGCCCCTCCTCGGAGAACGGCCGCCGGGAACCGCCGCTCCCGCGCGCGGCGCGGTCCTCGACGACGCCCACCAGCAGCCGCGCCCCGGGCGCGCACGCCCCGGCGAGGTTCCGCAGCGTCGCGGTGAGGTCGCGGCAGAACTCCAGGCACCCCACGGCCAGCACGACGTCGAAGCGCCCCCAGCCGCCCGGCAGCGGGTCGTGGAAGTCGTGCTGCTCGTACCGGCCCCCGGGACGCCCGGCGCGCGCGGCCTCGAGCATCCGCGCGGAGAGGTCGACACCGGTGACGAGGACGTCGGGGGCCAGGTCCCGGGTGAGCTGCCCGGGCCCGCACCCCACCTCGAGCACCCGGCAGCCCGGCGTCACGGCGCGCAGCAGGAAGTCCGCCACCAGGGGGCCGTAGTGCTGCACGGAACGCCACCCCGGCACGTAGTGCGGGGCGGACTCGTCGTAGTACACCTCGACGGCCGCGCTCTGCGGCGCTCCCCCGGGTCCTCGCTCACCGTCCACGAACCGGCCGCTCCCTGGTGCTGCGCGGCTCTGCGGACCGCGGGGAGGCAAGGGTAGCGACCCGCGCCGGGGGCTCCCGCGCGGACGGGCCCCGGGCTGGTCTCGCCGCGTGGCAGCCACCCGGTCCGGCTCCCTGACGGCGGCCTCGCTGGTCGTCCTCGCCCTCGCCGGCTGCGCCGCCCTCGCGCTGGGCGCCGGCGAGGCGGCGGGGGCCACCGGCGGGCGCGCCGAGGCGCTGTCCGCGCCGGCGCTGCTGCTCGGCGTCGCGCTGCTGCTCTGGGCGGTGCTCGTGTGCGGGGCCTGCGCGGTCCACCTGGTGCGCCTGCTCCTCTCGCGGCGGGCCCCGGCGCGCGCGCAGGTCCTGCTGCTGCTGGCCGGCGCCGCCGCCACCGCCGCCGTGCTGCGGGCCCACCCCCTGTGGGGCAGCGGCTCGGGCCAGGGGTAGCGCCGCCGGGACGCGACGGCGGCGCCCGCGCGTTGCACCCGGCACCATGCCCGCACCCGCCGCACCCGCCCCGCCCGTCCTGTCGCTGCTGGACCGCACCCGCGCCACCGCCCCGCCCGGCGGCGGCCCGGGCGACGACGCCGCCGCGGTCCGCGCGACGGTCGCGCGCGCGGTGCGCGCGCAGGCGCTGGGGTACCACCGCTTCTGGGTGGCCGAGCACCACGCCGTCCCCGGCGTCGTCGGCCCGGCCCCGGCGGTGCTGCTGGGCGCCGTGGCCGCCGCGCTGGAGCCGTCCTCGGCGCTGCGGATCGGCTCCGGCGGGGTGATGCTGCCCAACCACGTCCCGCTGGTGGTCGCCGAGCAGTTCGCCGTCCTGCAGGCCCTGCGCCCGGGCCGCGTCGACCTCGGGGTGGGCCGCTCGGCCGGTTTCACGGCCCCGGTGCGGGCGGCGCTGCGCGCGCCGGGCAGCGACGCGCAGGAGTTCACCGACCGGCTGTCCGAGCTGCTGGACCTGCTGCACGGGCGCGCGCCGGTGACGGTCCGCCCGCGCGTGCCGGCGCCGCCGGTGGCGGTGCTGGCCACCGGCGCGGGCCTGGTGACCGCCGCGCACCTGGGCCTGCCCGTCGTCGTGGGCGGCCCGGCGCTGGAGGACCCGGCGCGGCTGGCGCGGTACCGCGAGGACTTCGTCGACCGCGGCCGCGGCGGCCCGCGCGTGACGGTGCTGGCCGACGTGCTCGTCGCCGACGACGAGGCCGCGGCCCGGCGCGAGCTGCTGCCGCAGGCGTGGTCCCTGGCGGTCTCGCGCACCCGCGGGGAGTTCCCGCCGCTGCCGGCCCCCGGTGACGTGCGGCTGGGGGAGCTCAGCGCCCGCGAGCGCCGCACCGTGCAGGAGGTCCTCGCGCAGGGCGTCGTCGGCACCGAGGCGCAGGTGCGCCGGCGCGTCGGGGACCTGCTGGCGCGCCTGGGGGCCCAGGAGCTGCTGGTCGCCACGACCGTGCACGACCCGGACCTGCGGGCCGAGTCCGACGCGCGCCTGGCCGACGCGCTGCTGGGGTGAGGCACCGCCGGGCGAGGGGCACCGGGCACCTCCGCCGGCCTCACGCCCCGGCGGGGTCCTCCTGCAGGACGCCGCGGCCGGTGACCGCCGGCCGCTGGAGCTCCGTCCGCTGGAGCCCCGGCCGCTGGAGTCCCGGGTCCGCGGCGCGCCGGCGCAACCAGGGCAGGACCTCGGCGGCGGGCATGGGGCGGGCGTGGTGGTAGCCCTGGGTCTCGTCGACGCCCAGCTCGCCCAGGCGGCGCAGGGTGGTGGCGTCCTCCACGCCCTCCACCAGCAGCCGCATGCCCAGGCTGTGCGCCAG
>NZ_JBJLSG010000162.1:0-11091 GCF_050871925.1 Kineococcus gurbantunggutensis | reverse complement strand
CCCACCCGCTACCACGCCTGGGGTGCTGCGATGCCCCCGCGACCGGGCGCTGGCCTGATGCCGGGTGGGGGCCGGGGGGGCGCCGGTTCGTTGCCCGGCCCCCGCAGCACTCGGGCGGCGAGCAGCAGGCGGCGTCAGTCGGCGCGCTGGGGCAGGGTGAAGCGCACGGTGGTCCCCCCGCCGGGGGTGGCCTGGATCCAGATGCGTCCGCCGTGGCGATGCACGATGCGCTGGCAGGTGGCCAGGCCGATGCCGTGGCCAGCGCGCGCGGCGGGATCGACCTGGGCGAACATGGCGAAGACGGCCTCGCGCTGCTCGGCGGGGATGCCGATGCCGTTGTCCGACACCGCCAGCGTCCACCCCTCACCGGTGCGCACTGCGCTGAGCTCGATGCGGCAGGGCCGCTGGGGCGAGCGGTACTTGATGGAGTTGGCGATGAGGTTCTGCAGCAGCTGGCGCAGCAGCACCGGATCGCCGTGCACGAGCGGCAGGTCGAGGTGAGCATCGGGCGCGGGTGCCTTCGAGGACGCGGGGTCGGCGCACGCAGCAGGACCAGCGGAGGCAGCAGGACCAGCGGAGGCAGCAGGACCCGGGGAAGCAACGGGGTCGGCGGGCAGGGCGCCGACGGTGATCAGTGCACCGCAGTCCTCGATCGCGGTGCGCAGGTCCGAGGTGGCCTGCGCCAGGACCTCGCCGAGGTCGACGTGCTCGCGCCGGCAGGTGTCGGCGCCGGCCCGGGCGTAGCTGAGCAGTGCGCTGATCAGCTCCTCCATGCGACGGGTGCCCTTGCGCGCCGCGCGGATCCAGGCGCGCGCCTGCTCATCGAGGGCCTCGCCGCACACCTCCTGCAGCATCTCCAGGTAGCCGGCCACCACGCTCAGCGGGGAGGACAGGTCGTGGCTGACGATGCCGGCGAACTGCGCCAGCTCGGCGTTGGAGCGCGCCAGGTCGGCGTTGGATCGTGCCAGCTTCGCGTTGGAGCGCGCCACCTCGGCGTTGACCTGCTCCAGCTGGCCCACCACCGCGACCAGCTGCTGGCTGCGGTCCTCCAGCTGCGCGCTGCGCTGCTGCAGCTGGGCCAGCGCCTGCTGCAGCGCCTTCTTGCGGGCGCGGATGTCGGTGATGTCGGTCATCGCCACCACCGCGCCCAGCGGTGTGCCATCGGCGCGGCGCACCACGCGCCCGGAGCAGACCACGCTGAGCGGGGCGCGCCCGGGCGGGGCGATGACCATCTGGGCCTGGCGCACGCGCCCCTCGCGCAGGGTGCGCTGCAGGGGCACCTGCTCGGGGCTGAGCGGGGTGTGCCCGTCGGCGGCGTACAGGTCGTAGGCGCCGGCGTGCTCGCCGGGCTCGAGGTCGCCATCGGCGTCCAGGCCGTGCCAGTGGCGCGCGGTGCGGTTGAAGGCGCTCAAGCGCCCGTCGGCCTCGGTGATGACGATGCCCACCTCCACGGCCTCCAGCACCGCCTCGCTCAGCTCGTAGCGCGCCTCGGCCTCGGCCATGGCCATCTGCGCCAGCGCCCGCTGCTCGGCGGCTTCGGCGGCGTGGTGCTGGGCCAGGCGCGCCTGCCAGCGCCGCTCGAAGAGGGCCACCACCACTCGCGCCAGCCCTTCCAGCGCAGCCAGCTGAGCAGCGCTCAGCCGCCTCGGTGCGCTGTCGAAGACGCACAGGGAGCCCAGCGCGTGCCCCTCGGGGCTGATCAGGGGCGCGGAGGCGTACAAGCGCACCCTGCCCAGGCGCCCATCGACCCACGGGTTGGCCCGGTAGCGCTCGTCCGCAACGGCGTCGGGCACGTGCACGACCTCACCGTCGCTAAAGTGCAGGGCGCACATGGAGTCGCTGCGTGGGGAGGTGCCGCCCTCGAAGCCCACGGTGCTCAGCTGGCACTGGCGCTCGTCGTCGATCAGGTTCAGCGTGGCGTGGGGCACGCCGGCCACCACCGCGGCCGCGCGCACGAGGTCACCGAGCTCGTCGTCAGCCGGCACGTCCAGCACGCCGTACTCGTGCAGGGCTGCCAGCCGCGCCGCTTCAGCACCGCCGACTCGCGCCCGCTGCGCGCCGAGCGTGACGACGGCGCTCACCACGGCGACACCTGCCGCAGTCGCACGCACCGCCCCCCTACCGGGTGCTGAGGGACCGGTGAGGTGGCGCACGGGCGGATCACGGGTGCTTCATCGACGGCAGCACCGGCGTCCTGAAGCACCCTCCCGCAGCACGAGAGCCACCTGCAGCGCCACGCACGACGACGCAGGTGCGCGGCTGCGAGCGCGGATTCCGGCGGGCAGGCGCGGCGCCGCCACGTTCCCCCCTTGCCCTTGCACTCCCCCGCACCCCCACACCCCCGCACCCCCGCACCCCCGCAGATGCAGCCGCTGAGGATGCCGGTGACCTTCCACCTGGCTCTTGAGCGCTGCGCCGTCCAGCGGCAACGCCCCAGAGATGACGTGGGGTAGCTACAGTGTTTCTCTCAGTAAGGTTTGAGGGACGCAGGCCCAGGCGGTCGGTACCGCCGAGGCGGGCCACGCTCACGAGGGTGTCGCGGGAGGTCGTGCGTGGTGCGGTCAAGAGCGCTCCCGCGGCGGCAGCGCCGGCTGGCCGACGCGCTGCAGGCCGCGGTGCGCCTGGGCCGCGAGGAGTTCGCCGTCCTGCTGCGCGAGGTGCCCACGCCCGCGCACGGCGGCGCGCTGGCGCAGCAGGTCCTGCACCGGGTGCGAGCGCAGCCGCCCGAGGTGGGCACCAGCGGCGGCGGGGCCACCTGGCCCGATGACGCCGTCGGCCTGGAGGGCGTGAGCCGCGCGGCCGGCGAGGCCGTGGACGCCGAGACGCACCGCCGGCGCACCCCGGACGTGCGCACCAGCAGCGCCCCGGTGCCGTGAGCAGCGCAGCGCACCACCACACCGCGGCGGAGGCCCCCACCCCCGCTGCAGCTGCCGTGGGCACCGGGGCCGCGGGCACCGCTGCAGTGGGTACCGCGGTGCACAGTGGGCCGACAAGGGGTATGGCGACAACCGGTGCGGCGCGCGAGGTGCCAGGAGCACCGGTGCAGCCGGTGCCCGTGGCGGTGGTGGACTTCGCCTCCGCCGCCAGGGCCACCTTGCAGCGCCTGCACCAGCGCATGGGGATGGACACCTGGGCCATCGCCCGTCGCGACGGGCAGGACTACGTGGTCCTGTCCGCGCTGGACACCGCGCACGTGGGCCTGCACGCCGGGGACGTGATGCGCTGGTGCGACACCTTCTGCGCCGCGGCCTTGAGCGGTGATGCCCCGCGCTTCAGCACCCAGGTGCAGCAGGTGCCCGCCTGGCAGCACGCCCGCCGCGCCACCGGCCTGCCGTGGCGCTCGTACCTGTCGGTACCGCTGACGGGACCGGACGGCACCGTGCTGGGCAGCCTGTGCGCCGGTGCCCGCGAGCAGGTCGATGCCGCCACCTTCGAGCAGCTGGCCGACGTGGAGCTGGCCGCCGAGCTGCTGGGCACGGTGCTGGCCTACGAGCTGCGCCTGCAGCACGAGGCCCGCCGCGCCGAGCACGCCGAGGCCGCCGCCGAGCGCGATGCGCTGACCGGGCTGGGCAACCGCCGGGCCTGGGCGCACGCCCTGGCCGGGGAGGAGGCGCGTGCACGGCCCCTGGGCTCCAGCGCCTCGGTGCTGGTCATCGACCTGGACGAGCTCAAGCGCATCAACGACACCCACGGGCACCAGGCCGGCGATGCGCTGCTGGTGCGCACCGCGCAGGTGCTGCGTGAGCAGCTGCGCCCCGATCAGCTGGCGGTGCGCCTGGGCGGGGACGAGTTCGCGGTGCTGCTGCCCGACAGCGACCGCAGCAGCACCGCTGCGGTCATCGCCCGGTTGCGGGCAGCCCTTCGCGCCGCGCAGGTGAGGGCCTCGCTGGGTGCGGCCACCCGCCGCGCCACCGAGGGGCTGCAGGAGGCCTGGCACCAGGCCGATGCGGCGATGTACGCCGACAAGGCGGCACGCGCCAGCCGTGCCCGCTCCACGAGCCGGAGGGCACCCGGCCTGGCGACGCCCGCCGCGGCAGGGTCGCCGCCAGCCAAGCAGGCCCGCACCAGCGCCCCCACCGGCAGCACTGCCACGAGCCGCACCGACAGCACCGTCGGCGCCGGTGCCGGCGCCGCGGACGAGCGCGCCGGCAGCAACGGTGCGGTGATCGAGGCTGGGGCGCTGCCCGGTGCGGCGGTGCACGGTGCGCGTTCGAGGGTGCCACCTCGCACCATGCCCAGCACCGGGCGGCAGGAGCGGACGCAGCCGGCTGGCAGCGACGGCGCGCCAGGGTCCTGCGACGCGCGGGAGGAGCGCGCCGATCCAGCACCGGAACACCCGGCCGAGCACGACGCAGACGTGCGCCTCGATGCGCCCCCCGAGGTGCACCTGGATGCGCCCCCCGAGGTGCACCTGGATGCGCCTGACGCGGCAGGCCCAGCGGCCCACGACGACCAGCACAGCGGTGCGCGCATCGGTGTGCTGCTGCAGGCGGCCCGGCAGCAGCTGGGCATGGACGCCGTGATCGTCACCCGCTTCGACGGCGAGGACTGGCGGGTGCAGCACACCGCCACCGCACCCGGTGCCGCGGACCCTCGCGGCTTGACCTGCCGGCGCGCCGGCACGTACTGCCAGCGCGTGCTCGATGGTGCCCTGCCCGCCGTCATCGCCGACACCGGCGCGCACCCGGTGACCGCGACCTTGCCCCTGACCGGCGTGCTGGGCATCGGCGCCTACGTCGGCGTCCCGCTGCACCTGAGCGATGGCCCCCTGCACGGCAGCGTGTGCGCCCTGTCCCGAGCGCCGCGCCCGGACCTGGACCGGCGCGACGCCGCTGTGCTGGCCGTGCTCGCCGAGGCCCTGCGCGAGCCGGTCACCCAGGACCAGCAGCGCCTGCAGCGCCGCCACTACCTGCTCACCCGCCTGGAGCAGCTGCAGCTCGAGGGCGGGCCGCGCCCGGTCTACCAGCCCATCATCGACCTGCGCACCTTGCGTCCGATCGGGCGTGAAGCCCTCAGCCGCTTCCCCGACGCCGGGCCCAGCGAGTGGTTCGCCGCCGCCGCCGACGTCGGCGCCGGCATCGACCTGGAGCTGGCCGCGCTGAGAGCGGCGCTGACCCGAGGGGTCCACGGCACCAGCGCCTTCGAGGCACCGCAGGACTTGCACGACCCGCACGACGTGTCTCGGCCGGACGCCGTGGGTGCGCCGCCGGAGACCGGCTGCCCAGGTGGTGCGGGTGGTGGGGGGTTCTTGGCCGTGAACGTCAGCCCCGCGCTGGCGGCCTCACCGGACCTGGCGCACGCCCTGCACGGGCAAGCGCTGCGGCGCCTCGTGGTGGAGATCACCGAGCACGAGCAGGTCCAGGACTACGCCGCGCTGCTGCGGCACCTGCAGCCGCTGCGCGAGCAGGGGCTGCGGTTGGCGGTGGACGACGCCGGTGCCGGCTTCGCCAGCATGCGCCACGTGCTGGCCCTGAAGCCGGACTTCATCAAGCTGGACATGAGCTTGATCCACGACATCCACCACGACCAGGCGCGCCAGGCCATGACCGGCGCACTGGTCACCTTCGCCCACCGCAGCGCGGCGCACGTCATCGCCGAGGGCATCGAGAGCGCCGAGGAGCTGGCCTGCCTGCGCGAGCTGGGCGTCTGCCACGGCCAGGGGTACCACCTGGGGCGCCCAGCCGCGTGAGGCAGAGCCTTCACAGATCAGCACCCCCGGCGAGCAGCACCTTCGCTGCTTCACACCCAGCACCTTGTCGCCATCCGCCACGGATCGAGCCGATTCAGCCCAGCCGCTCAACCCAGCCACTCGAACCGCGCCAGACGGCGCCGGCGCACGCCAGGGGCTGTACTGAAGTGACCTGATCATGACCCGGTTGACTGGACAGCGAACCGAGGAGCCGGTGACTGCTGCAGGGCATTGTTCTCGAACTCTACGGGACTGCGCCAACCCAGGGCGGAGTGTCGCCGCCGCCGGTTGTGAAAGCCCTCGATGTACTCGAACATCGCACTGGCGAGCTCGATCCGGGTGTTCCACCGGCGGCGGTTGAGCAGCTCCGTCTGCATGCGCCCCCAGAACGATTCCACCACCGCGTTGTCGTACGGATCGCCGACGCTGCCCAGCGAGGGCAGCAGACCGGCGTGGCGGGCCCGTTGGGTGAAGGTCCACGAAGTGAACTGAACCCCATGATCACCGTGTATGACGCCGCCGGTGACATTGCCCCGGCTCTCGATGGCCATGCCCAGGGCGTTGGTAGCCAGCTCGACGCGCTGGGTGGAGTCGATGGCCCAGCCGACCACCCGGCGCGAGAAGGTGTCGATGACGACGCAGCAGTACAGCTTGCCTTCGCGGGTGGGGTGTTCGGTGATGTCGGTGACCCAGAGCTGGTTGGGGCCGTCGCGGTGGAAGTTTCGCTTGACCAGGTCGCTGCTGGTGGGGACCTGCTTGATGCGGTAGCCGCGCCGACGCTTGGGCAGTCCGCTCAAGCCACTGCGGCGCATCAGCAGGCCGACGGTGTTGTGTCCGACGACGACGCCGTGGTTGTGCAGCAGCTCGGCGTGCACCCGAGGACGCCCGTAGGTCCCGCGCGAGGCCTGGTGGACGGTCCCGATCAGGTCGCTGAGCCAGGCGTGGCGGATGCTGCGCGCTGACGGCGCCCTGGAGGCCCATTCGTAGTAGCCCGAGCGGGAGACACCCAGCGCGTGGCAGGACCGCCCGATGCGGACACCGTCAGCGTGCAGCTCCGCGACCAGGCGGAAGCGGGCTTTTGGGGGCACCACCTCCTCCACCGCGGCAGCGGCCTTGCGGAGAATCTTGACTTCTTCCTCCAGGTCGCGGATCCGCTTCCTCGCTGTGGCCAGTTCCGTGCTCTCGCGGCTGCTGGCGCCATCGACCTGACCGCGGTCGATGAGGTCTTGCTTGCGCCAGCGGTAGAGGCAGGACTGCGCGACTCCGAGCGAGGCGGCGACATCGCTCACGGTGCGGCCGGCAGCGAGCAGCGCCAGTGCTTGGTGTCGGAAAGCCGGCGGGTACGACCTGGGCATGGGTGATCCTCTCGGGTGTGCGAGCGGTCACCGTCTCTCGACACGCGAGTCCGGAGGAGTGGGTCATGATCATGGTGTCCGGAGAAGCGGGTCAAGCTCCACCCCCGTCAGGCGGACGTCTGATTGCGTGTCATGTGCTGATCTTCATAGTCGACGGGGCTGAGGTTACCCAGCCGAGAGTGACGACGCCGAGTGTTGTAGAAGCCTTCCAGGTAGGAGAAGACTTCCATCTCCATCTCCATCTCCATCTCCAGCTCATGGCGACTCGTCCAAGCACGGCGGTAGACCAGCTCGGTCTTGAGGGTGGCGAAGACGGACTCTGCCATCGCGTTGTCGAAGGCGGAGCCGACTCGGCCCATCGAGGCCAGCAGGCCGGAGGTGCGCAGCGCCTTGCCGAACTCGTAGGAGGAGGGGGCACCTCCCGCCTGCGGGGGAGACTGGGCGCCGCGGTCGGCGTGGTGGATCAAGCCGGCCTCCGGCTTGCGACGGGTGATCGCCATCCCGACCGCTGGGGGCACCTCCCGCCTGCGGGGGACCAGGACCAGCTCGGTGCGCAGGTGATCAGCCATCGCCCAACCCACCACCCGTCGGCGGGGGCGCCTCCCGCTCGCGGGGGCAAGGCATCGACGACCACGGCCAGGTAGAGGAAGCCCTCCCAGGTGCGCAGATAGGTGGGGGCACCGCCCAGCGCCCGCGCTGGGGGAATGTCGGCGACCCACAACCGGTCCGGCGCCACAGCGCCGAACCGGCGCTGGACCAGGTCCGGTGCGGTGGCCGTCGAGAGAGCTCTACGACCGTACTTGCCCCGTCGGCGGCGGTGGGCGCCTTGAATGCCGGCCAGGCGCATGAGGCGGGCGACGTGCTTGCGGTTCCAGCCATGGCCGCGGTGGCGGACCTCAGCGCTCAGCCGCCGAGCGCCGTAGACACCGCGGTGCTCGCGCCAAGCATCATGGGCGGTGTCGGCGCGGTAGGCCTCCTCGATCTCTGCCGGTGTCGGGCCACCGGCGCGGGCGGCCCACTCGTAGTGTTCGACGGGCTGATCCTGAAGACGCGGCAGAGTTGACGGATGCCGTAGTGGGTCTTCTCCGCGGCGATGAAGGCCAACGCAGTACGTCGGTTCACCGCCCCGTCTCCTTGGCGAAGAAGACCACGGCTTTTTTCAAGATCTCCTTCTCGAGCTCCAGCTCGGCGACCTTGCGGCGCAGCCGGGCCTGGGGGCACCTCCCGCGTGCGGGGGACTCGAGGCGCTCATCAGTACTGAGGGCCGACGGCCCAGCAGCCCTGTTCTTACGCTCCCGCGCCACCTGGTTGCGCAGCGTCTCGTGGTTGACGCCGAGCTCGCGAGCGACGTCGCGGAGGGTGCGCTCGCCGTCGAGGACGAGGGCTGCGGCTTGCTGGCGGAACTCGATCGGGTAAGTGCTCGTACGGCCCATGCGTTTCTTCCTCGCCTGGCTGCTGCCAAGTATGGAGGCGTCCGGCCCGGGGGGGTCACTTCAGTTCGTCGGCTTCGATGGCGTGCAGGCTGCGTTCGGAGGTGAGGCTGGTGGTGAGCACGTGTTGATGGTGGCACCGGCGTTGCCTGGGGTGCTGGTGATCGCCGCGTGTGGTGGGGCGTGAGGTGCTTCGGCGGCACGGGGTGGGTGGTGGTGGCAGGGGGTGGTTCGCCGGTCCGGGGGAGTCGTTCCCACGGTGGTGGCAGTGGGGGAGCATCGCGGGTGTGAAGTTGAGCATCAGCTTGTCGGAGGCGGATGTGGCGGCGCTGGATGAGCGCGTGCGGGCGGCGGGGTTGCCCTCGCGCTCTACTGCGGTGCAGCGGGCGATCCGGTTGCTGGCCGGGGAGCAGCTGGAGGCGGACTACGCCGCGGCGTGGGGTGAGTGGGAGGACTCCGGGCAGCGGGCGGCGTGGGAGGCGGTGACGGGTGACGGCACTGCGGAGCCTGGTGTCGAGCCCGCCGGCGCCGCTTCTGCGCGTGGCGCCGGGGGTGCTGGTGCGCCGCGGTGAGGTGCGCCTGGTGGACCTGGACCCGGTGCGAGGCGCGACAGCGGTGCAGGGGCAGGCAAGCGGCGTCTTGCGGTGGTGGTGAGCAACGATGGGGCCAACGCGGTGGCCGAGCGGTTGGGCCGGGGTGTGGTCACGGTGGTGCCGGTGAGCAGCAACACCGCGCGGGTCTTCCCCTTCCAGGTGCTGCTAGAGGCGCAGGACTCCGGGCTGCGGGTGGAGTCCAAGGCGCAGGCGGAGCAGGTGCGGGCGGTGGCGGTGCAGCGCCTGGGGCCGGTGCTGGGGCGGTTGCTGCACCCGGTGATGGTGCGCCTGGATGAGGCGTTGAGGCTGCACCTAGCGCTGTGAGCACCGTGGTGTCCTGAGCTCGCGGCAGGTGGCGCCCAGCAAGGACAGCTGAGCCCCTGCTATCGAGGCCGCAGGCCCTCAGGCCCGCCGGGGTACACGGCACCTGCGCCGGCGCGCAGCGTCGGCCCTGTGGATCCTTTCGGTGTCTCCCGGCTGCACCGCGCAGCGGTACCCCTCGGGCGGCTTCAGCGGCCTGCCCGAGCCGCGGTACTCACCGCTTCGGCATCTATGGAAGAAACGCTGCAGATGTAATCGTGGCGGGCGGGCGTAGTCCTCTTCGCCCGTTGTGTCAGCCAGGTGGTGAGAGGCAGAACAGTGTAGGAGGGTGACGTCAGTCGGGGGCACGCAGTAACCTCAACCATGGTTGAGCGAACTGGCTCTGATCCAATCGATGCTGAAGCAGGTCTCAGGGACAACATCGATGTCGTGCAGCAACAACGATCCGGGCGTCACTACATGACATCCTCGCTGCCCATTCTTGGTGAGCCGGTCGGTGATCGAAGCGATCAAACCGCGGCAATCTTGCGTTCGGAGTTCTCCGAGATCTGCACGGCGTGGCGCATGCTCACCGAAGTCCGCTTCAAGCTCCTCGCGCTGCTGCCGCCGGTCACCGGACTCGGGCTGGTCGGCATCGTCTCGAGTGCGGGAGTCTTCCAAGGCATGGAACGAGGACCGCGCATCGGGCTCGCGATCTTCGGGCTACTGATCACTGTGGGACTGTACGTCTACGACCGCCGCAACGACGAGTTGTACGACGACCTGATCAGTCGGGGCCGCCGGGCCGAACTGGAGATGGGCATCGATACGGGTGTCTTCCTCGGACGCCGAGTTCCCGCACGCTCGTGGAGAAATCACCATAATGCGACGCGGCTGGTGTACGGCACCATCGGGCTGTCCTGGATCGCTGCCGGCGCCTTTGCAGCCACAGGACGTGTGTAGGCAGCAATAATCGATGACCTTGAACATACTGAGCTCTTTCCGCCCTGCTGACGAGCGGAGCCGCAGCCGGTATGAGCGAAGTCCCTGCTAGGACGGGAACTGTCGAGATCGTCCGCAATATCAGGGGCTCGGCATGCTGTCTTACCCGTCCGGTCTACCCGTGCTCACTCGCACCTTGGACCTGCTCAGTCAGGCGCTGCGCCAGCGCTCCAAGCGCATAGGATCACCTTGGTGAAGCCTGGCGCTGGAGCGCCAAGCACTGCTGCTACTGGCGCACCTGCGCAAGGGAGAACACTACGCGCACCTAGCCTTCCACTTCGGCGTCGGGATCGCCACCGCGTACCGGTACGTGCACCAGGCCGTAGCCGTACTAGGTGCGGGCCAGGCTGGGGCTGAATCCTCCGGGAGCACGGCAGGCACGGGTGGAGGGTCACAGGTGCACGGAAAGCTTGCTCCTGTGGCGGCTCCGTGGCCTTCGTGTCCCGTCGGCTCCGTTTCCCCTGTCGGCTGCGTGTTCCGCTGGCTTGGTGTGCCGGGCTCGTGTGGCGCAGAGGTCGAGGAGCGCGCAGGTGGGCGCTCCTGCGTGCTGGTACGCGCTGGTACGCGCTGGTACGTGCTGGGACGCGGGGTGTGCGAGGGGCCCTGCGGCGCTCGGCGCCGCGGGACCCCACGCTGCACCCCCCGGTGCAGCGGGTGGCGTGTTGAGCCCATCTTGGTGAAGGTCTGACACTACCTGGTGGAGAATCCCGTGTCGCTGGCTT
>NZ_JBJLSG010000161.1:0-11108 GCF_050871925.1 Kineococcus gurbantunggutensis | reverse complement strand
GGGGCTGCCGATGAACGTCGTGCTCTGCGGCCCCAAGCGCATCTTCTCGCTGTTCCTGGCTCGGATGCTGTTGGGTCTGGGAGGCGTCACGGGCGCCGGCCGCGGGCCCCGCCGCCGGCGCCGGCGCCCGGTCAAGCTGCACGCCGCTCCCACGCTTCGCGTGGGAGGTGCCTCCCGGGGCTACGGCAACCGGCGGTGCCGCGCCTACCTGCGCCGGCGGGGCACCTCCTCGCGCACCGCCCGCATCGGTGTGGACTCCAGCCAACGGCTGGGCCGGTACCGCTGGGGGCTCGAGCGCACGATCAGCTGGCTGCTCAGCGACAAGCGCCCGGCGCTGTGCTACGACACCAGCAGCACCACGATCACCGCGGTGGCCCGGCTGGCGGTCACGCTGATCTGTGCCCGACGACTACCCACTACGAACCAGTGCAACGGCTTGTTACTCACGACGGACCGCCGTGGGGGCGGGAGAGGCAAGGGGGAGCCAGTGCAGGCGGCTGCTGAGGTCGGCCGGTGCGGCGGCGAAGGCGTGTTCGACGTCGGCGCGTCCTTCGTGGAAGTGTCCCCATCCTTCGTAGTGGACGGGCACGATCGTCCGTGGCCGCATCAGGGTGCACAGTTCGACCGCCTCCTGTGCGGTCATGCTGTAGTGCGTGCGTCCGGTGGTGGGGAACTGCACCCGTCCCAGGTGCAGCAGCACGGTGTCGACGCACAAGCGTGCCGGTACTTCCCGCACGCCGTGGTAGAGGACGGTGTCTCCGGTCATCCACAGCACGCCGTGCTCTTGACCGGGCCAGGACAGCGCGAAGCCGATCACCGCTCCGGCGATGGGCCGGCTGAAGCGCGGTCCGTGCCGGCAGGGGGTGGCGGTGATGGTGAGGTCTTGGCGCCCCGGGGTGGTCAAGGTGGTCTCCTGCCAGGGCAGCAGACCACGGCAACGGCCCTGCAGCTGACGGGCAGCGGGCAGGGTGGTGATGACCGCGCCGGCGAGGTCCAGCAGCTGTCGACCGGTGTCGTCGAGGTTGTCGGCGTGGTGGTGGTGGCTGAGCAGCACCAGGTCGATGGGCCCGATGTCCTCGGCGGGGATCGAGGGTCCGGTAATTTTGGGGGAGCCGGTGCCCCAGCCGAAGGAGTAGCGCCGTCCCGGGGCATCGAAGGTGGGGTCGGTCAGGATGCGCCAGCCGGCGGCTTCCAGCAGCACGGTGGGCCCACCGATGTGAGTGATCCGGACGTCCTTCACGGCGATCTCCTTCTGCCGCGCGGTGCACGCGGTGCCGGGCTCGACGAGCCGGCGGCGGTGAGCAGCGCGAGGTTGAGCGGTGCGGCGGTGTGCAGAGCGGTGGTGAGCGGCGCTGGTGCTACCGGGTGTTGAGGAGTGCTGGGTGCTGCCGGCGCCCCCCCGGGCGGTGAGGGGCACCGGCAGCGGTGTCCTGCCCTGTGCTGTCCTGCCCCGTGCTGTGGTGCGCTGTGCTGCGTTGTGATCAACTGTGCTGCGCTGTTCCGTCCTCAGGTGTGGTCGACGGTGCTCTCAGCCTTTCAGGAAGCGCAGCAGGTCATCACCGAGCTGCTGCTTGTGGGTGTCGGTGATGCCGTGCGGGGCGCCCTCGTAGACGATCAGCTCGGCTCCCTCGACCAGGGCGGCGGAGGCCTTCCCGCCGACGGGGAAGGGCACGACCTGGTCGTCGTCGCCGTGGATGACCAGGGTGGGCACGTCGAAGGCGGCCAGGTCGTCGCGGAAGTCGGTCTCGGAGAAGGCCTTGATGCTGTCGTAGGCGTTCTTGTGCCCGGCCTGCAGCCCTTGGCGCCAGAAGGCGTCCTGGACGCCCTGGGAGACGCTGACCCCGGGGCGGTTGGCGCCGAAGAAGGGGCCGGCGGCCAGGTCCTTGTACAGCTGGGAGCGGTCGGCCAGCGAGTCGGCGCGCAAGCCGTCGAAGACCTCGATGGGCACACCGCCCGGGTTGTCCTCGCGCTGCACCATCAGCGGCGGCACGGCGGAGACCAGGACGGCCTGGGCGATGCGGGAGGTGCCGTGCCGGCCGATGTAGCGGCTGATCTCCCCGCCGCCGGTGGAGAAGCCCACCAGGGTGACGTCGCGCAGGTCCAGGGCCTCCAGGACCGCCGCGAGGTCGTCGGCGTAGTGGTCCATGTCGTTGCCGTCCCAGACCTGGCTGGAGCGCCCGTGCCCGCGCCGGTCGTGGGCGAGGGCGCGGTAGCCGGCGTCGGCCAGCTGGTACTGCTGCGCCTCCCAACTGTCGCTGTTCAGCGGCCAGCCGTGGGCCAGGACCACGGGGCGACCCTGGCCCCAGTCCTTGACGAAGATGTCGTTGCCCTCGGAGGTCCTCACGAAGCCCATCAGGGCCTCCTTCCGGTGCTCGCGCCCGCGGGCGGGAGGGAAGTGACGTGGTTGCTCGTGCGGTTGCTCGTGCGGTTGGTCGTGCGGCTGGTGCCGTGGGCGGTGCCGGGGAAGCGCAGCGCCCACTGCAGGGCGTCGTCGGCCACCGCCTGCCAGCCGTCGACGAGGGCGGACAGGTGCGGTCGGCCGGGGAACTCGTGGATGTCGGTGACGGCGCCGGTCTTCTTCTGAGCTCTGTAGACGGCGCGGCTGACGGAGGCGGGCACGGTGTGGTCGGCGCCGTTGGCGTGGATCAGCAGCGGCGGCCGGTCGCGGTTGGCCAGGTCGACGGCGTTGGCGGGTCGGCGGTTGAGGGCGGCGGTGGCGGCCTGCCACAGGGGCAGTCCCGGCGTGGGCGCCCAGTGCTGCTCCCACAGCTCGTCGGACTCGGCGCGGCTGAGGGTGTTGGCGAAGGCGTAGTGCCACTGGCTCCTGCTCAGCGCCACGGTGCGGTGGCGGTTGGCGGGGCTGCGCAGCACCGCCCAGGCGCTGCGCAGGGTGCTCAGCGGCAACCGGTTGACGCCCTTGATGGAGGCCGGGGAGATGGCCACCCCCGCCGAGCCGAGGCCGCGGTCCAGCAGCAGCTGCACGATCAGCCCGCCGAAGGAGTGCCCGATGAGGATCGGCTGCTGCGCCAGCGCGGCGATGGTGCGGGCGTAGGCGTCGACGATCTGCGTCAGGCCCACGTCGTCGGCGCGGTCGGGGCCGCGGCTGCGCTCGCGCAGCTGCCTCAGCGGCACGTCCATGCCGGGCCACTCCGGGGCCAGGGTGGTGTGCCCCTCCGCCTCGAAGCGGGTGCGCCAGGCGGCCCAGGAGGCGGAGCTGAGCCACAGGCCGTGGACGAAGACGATGGTGCGGCCCTCGGCTGCGGGGCCGGGTGCGGGGTCGGGTGCGGGGTCGGTGGGCACGGTGCTCACCGGCCGGCCGCGTCGCGGATGACGGCGGTGACCTCGTCGGGGTGGCTCATCATCACCACGTGCGAGCTGCGCACCTTGGTGGTCCTGGCCCCCATGCGCTCGGCCATCGCGAACTGCGCCGGTACCGGGATGAGGCCGTCACGGGTGGCCACGACGTAGAAGGAGGGGATGTCCTTCCACGCCGGGGTCCCGGAGGGCTCGATGAGCGAGGAGAGCACGCCGGGGCGCTGGGTGGCGGCCAGGACGGCGGCCTGCTCCTCGGGCAGGTCGCCGGCGAAGATGCGCCGGAACTGCGCGGGGTCCACGTAGGCGTCGGCGTCCTGCTTCCCGCTGCCGGGGAAGGGGCGCAGGACCAGGTTGTCCACGACGTCGCTGTGCCCACCGCCCAGGCCGTTGGCCGCGCCGACGGACTCGCCCTCGTCCAGGCCGTAGGCCGCGGCGTACACCAGGGCGGTGACGTCCGGGTTGCCGGTGGCGGCGTTGGTGATGACGGCGCCGCCGTAGGAGTGCCCGACCAGCACGACCGGTCCGGGGACGGTGGACAGGAAGGTGCGCAGGTACTCGGCGTCCGAGGCCAGGCCGCGCAGCGGGTTGGCCGGGGCGATGGCGGTGTACCCGCGGCGGTGCAGGCGCTCGATGACCGCCCCCCACCCGGAGGCGTCGGCGAAGGCGCCGTGGACCAGGACGATCGTGGGTCTGGCGTGGGGCTCGCCGCGCCCGGCACCTGCGGCCGGTGCTGCTGCGGGTGCCGCGGCGGCGCTGGTGCCGGCGCCGAAGGCGGCCAGCGGGGCGGCCAGGGCGGCGGCCAGCAAGGGGCGGCGCGCGTGGCGGACCTCGGGACGGGGCGTGGCAGAGGTTTCGGGGCGCGGTTCGGTGTGCGGTTCGGGTTTCACGACGCTCGAGCTCCTCGATGAGGGGGTGGACCGGCGCGGTCGCTGGGTCGGGTGCACCGCTTCTCGCGGTGCGGGTGCAGGCGCGGGTGCGGGTGCGGGTGCGGGTGCAGGACCCTGTGGCACCTGGCTGTGGTGGTGGATCAGGGAGACCGGCCCGCTCACCGGGTGGGCGGGCCGGCCCTCGGTGGTGACGCGGTCAGCTTCCCGCTGGTTGTACTGCTGCTGGTATGCGCCACTCGACTGAGCTTGCGACTGCAGTTCGACCGTCGATGACTGAGCCGCGCCGGCCCACCGGCACCTGTACCGCTGAGTCGTCGGGCCGGCCAGGGCTGGACCCTGGCGTTCAGCGGTGGCGCTGCGAACTGGTCGGGGACTGGCGTTTGGCTTCGGGCACGGGCTGATGAGCCAGACAGCAGGGTGGGCAGCGGGGTGGGCAGCGGGGTGGGCAGCGGGGTGGGCAGCGGGGTGGGCAGCGGGGCGGGCAGCGTGGGACAAGCCGTGGCGCCGCACGCAGTGGCCACTGAGCACCCGGGGAGGACTTCGGCGTCGACGAGGCCGTGAGGAGGGGTTGTGCGGCAGGGGTGCCCACCCCGTGTCGGTTCAACGCGCGGTGGCGCCGCGGCCGGAAGGGTTGCCCGGCTGAGGTTCAGGGGCGGTGGGGATCCTCGTGCTGCAGCTGGTCCAGGGCCGCTCGTAGGTGAGCACGCCCGTTGATGCCGAGCTTGGAGTAGGTGCGGTACAGGTGTGAGCCGACGGTGCGGTGGGACAGGAACAGCCGCTGGCCGATCTCGCGGTTGCTCAGGCCGTCGGCGGCCAGCAGGGCGACCTGCAGTTCTTGGGACGTCAGGCGCTCCCGGCCGGGGGTCGCAGGGTTGAGGCTGTCCTCGCCGCTGGCCCGCAACTCCTCGCGGGCCAGGCGCGCCCACCCGGCTCCCAAGGCGTCAAGAGCGTCGCGTGCTTCCCGTAGTGGACCGCGGCACTCCAGGATGCGCCGGCGCCGGCGCAGCCACGTGCCGTAGGCCAGGTGCAGCCGGGCGCGGTGCACCGGCCACGCGGTCAGGTCCAGGCTGAAGGCCTCCTCGAAGGCGGCTTCGCGTTCAGCCTCTGGGCACAGGACGGCCCGGGCGTAGGCCACCGAGGCGACCAGCGCCGGGGAGGGCAGCTTGCGGCTGCGCGCGTCGTAGCGCACCAGGATGCTGCGGGCCGTCTCGACGCGCCGGCTGCGGACGGCGGCGTCGGCCAGGTCCGGCAGCGCCCAGCCCGACATGTCGGGGTGGAAGGTCGCCGACGTGGGGTCGAAGCAGCCCAGCAGCAGCTCGAAGGCCTCCTCGTGCCGGCCTTCGAAGGCCGCGGCCAGGCCCCGGGCGTGCTGGGCGGCCTCGGCGACGAAGTGGACCCCGGCGGCGTGGGGGTCGGCCAGCACTTGCTCGGCGTGGGCGGTGGCGGCCACGGAGTCACCGCGCATGGCCTCGTGCAGGGCCTGGGTGGCCCGGGCGGCCAGCGCCCAGAACGCGTCGGCCGACTCCCCGGCCAGGCTGAACGCCTCCTCAGCGTCGGCGCGCAGGGTCGGCCAGCCACCCAACCACAACCGGATGAAGCTGACCGAGGACAGCGTGCGGGCCAGCAGCGCCGCCCGGCCCTGTACGCGGTAGCCGGCCGCGGCGGTGCCCATGTAGGAGGAGGCGGTGACGAAGTCGCCCAGCACTAGGGCGGCCCTGCCCAGGAACCGCATCCCGTCGACGTCGGAGCGGTCCGGCAGCAGGTGGGCCAGGCGCTGCAGCACGGTGGCTCCCAGCGTCTCCGACTGAGCGTAGGCCTCGATCGCCAGGGTGCGTGGATCGTCGGCCCCGAGGTTCATGCGGCGGAAGGCGGCTACCACCTGACCGCCGCTGTCCTCGGGTACCGCACCCCACCAGCAGCGGGAGGCGGCCCGCCAGCACACCGCCACGGCCAGGTCGTGCTGGCCGGCGTCCACGAGCAGGCAGGCCAGCTGCACCAGCGTGTCCACCCGGCCGGGATCGCGCAGGTCGCCCGGCTCGATGATGTCCTGGACCAGCGTCAGCCGCGCCTGCCCGGCCAGGTCGGCGCTGTGCCAGTCGGCTCGCGCCACCAGCGCCGCCGCCCGGGTGCGGTCGTTGAGCTGCGAGGCGATCTCGGCTGCCCGCAGCAGCAAGGCGGTGCGACGGGGGGCGTCGGTGCTCAGCACCGCCGCCCGCTCCAGAGCGCTGACGCTGGCCCCCAGGGCCCCGCGCTGGCCGGCTCGGTCGGCTGCCGCCTCCAGTTCGGCGCACACGGTCGCATCCGGGCCCAGGGTG
The DNA here is from genome assembly GCF_050871925.1 of Kineococcus gurbantunggutensis. Taxonomy (NCBI): domain Bacteria; kingdom Bacillati; phylum Actinomycetota; class Actinomycetes; order Kineosporiales; family Kineosporiaceae; genus Kineococcus; species Kineococcus gurbantunggutensis. The sequence continues at coordinate 4,591 of NZ_JBJLSG010000161.1, read as the reverse complement.
GCCGCCGCGCGGTGCCACACGCGCCGGTCCGGGTCGTCGATCAGCAGGTCGGCCACCGCCGAGTGCACCCGGACCCGCTCGACCATGCTCATGGACGAGTACACCGCCCAGCGCACCAGCGGGTGACGGAAGCGGATCCGGTGCCCCTCGGTCAGCAACAGCCCGGCGTCGACGGCCTCGGCCAGTGCCGAGGTGACCTGGGCGCTGCTCCCGTTCCCAGCACTGCCCCCAGCACCGCCGCCAGCACCGCCTCCAGCACTGTGCCCGGTGCCGTCCGAGACCACGTGACCGCTGCCGGCTGGTGCTGCAGCAGGTGTTGGACCTGTGGTGCTCGGCGCCCTCACCGGGCCGTCCCGGTGAGCGAGCGGGTCCTCGGCGGCCCGGCGGGCCACGGCGACGACCGAGGCCAGCGGCAACTTCAAGTCGGCGGCCAAGACCACCAGCAGTGACCTGGTGGCTGCAGGTAGCAGGGCCAAGCGGTCGGTGAAGGCGTTGGTGAGGCGTTCGTTCAAGGTCAGCGTCTCCACGAGCACCTCACCCGTGGCGTCCAGGCAGCCCGGCAGTTCCACCAGCCCCAGGGGGTTGCCCTCGGCTGCGGCCAGCACCTGGTCACGCTCATCGGCTCGCAAGGTCGGGGCGACCTGGAACAGCAGCTGCCGCGACGCCTGCTCGTCGAGGCCGCGCAGGAGCAACTGCGGCAGTTCGGCGGTGTTCAAGACGCCCTGGTGCTGAGCGCGAACCGCCGCCAGCACCACGATCGGCTGATCGCGCAGGCGCCGGCAGACGAAGCCGATGACTTCCAGGGTCTCCGGGTCCAGCCAGTGCGCGTCCTCGACGAGCAGCAGCACAGGGCTGGAGGCCGCTCGCTCTTCCAGCAGTTCCAGCACCGCCAGGCCGAGGGTGAACACGTCGGTGGCCGCGTCGTCCTCTCCGAAGGCCGAGCGCACTGCCCGCTGCAGCCGCGCGGTGAGGTTCTGCACCTGGTCCAGCACGGGCAGCACCAGCTGGTGCAGCCCGGCGAACGGCAGCGCCGTCTCCGCTTCGGTGCCGACCATGGTCAGCACGTCGAAGCCGTGCTGAACAGCGTGCTGGTGCGCGGCGCGCAGGAGGCAGGACTTGCCGATCCCGGCCTCTCCGCGAACGACCAAGGCGCCTCCCTGCCCCCTGCTGGCGCCGTGCAGCAGCTCCCGCAGCAGTTCCAGCTCGCGGTCACGACCGTGCAGCTGCCCCACGTCGTCTCGCCACACACCGATGGGAGCCCTCGATGCTCCCGGCGGCTCGGGGGTGCGCAACGCTCCTGGTGCCGATCCTCCCGTCTCCACAGCGGGAGGATAGGGGTCCCACAGTGCACCAGGGGGGCTGACAGTGCTGCGAACGGGTCTGTGAGTGCACCAACGCCGCACGAGCGCCCCTGCGGACGGTGAGGTGGCGGCTCTGGTGCCGGGGTCGGCTTCCACCTACCGTGGGGTGACGGCGAGGTTGGCCACGCACGTGAGCATCGGGACTTCGAGCAGGAAGGTCCTGATGGGTCGGTCGGCTGGTTGTGGAGGCATGCGTCATGGCGGTCCTGCTGGACACCAGCTCGCTGCCGGCTCCTGAGCGGGCCGAAGCGGTGCGTTCCGCCCTCGAAGGGGCCGTCTCGCGCGCACGGGTGTGGGCGCCACCGGATGCGTCCTCGCGGATCGAACGCTGGGACCTGGAGGCCGGAGCCCACGTGATCCACCACGTCTCCCGAGGGCACCGCCTGACCCGCACACGGCAACACTTGGCCTCGGACACGACCGAGCGGATCTCGGTGGGGGTGGCCACCCGCGGGTCAATGCTGTTGCGGCACCGGGACCTGGTGCGCGCTGATGAGGTGGGGGAGCTGCAACTGATCGATCTGACCTCCCCCTACGACCTGCTCGTCGACGGGGAGTCCTCGGTCCACGCCGTCACCATCGACTACTGCCTGCTGGGCCTGTCCGTGGACGCCGTGCGCAAGGCCGTCCCACTGATTCCCAAGAGCCCGTTGTACTCCCTGGTGCGTCGTCACCTCCTGGAACTGCCCGGCGCCGTCGACTCCCTGCCCGCCGGCCCGGCGTTGGGGATGCTGGGGACCTCCACCACTGAACTGGTGCGGGCACTGATCGCCTCCGTCGGTGACGCCGACGACGCTACCGGCGCCGAGGTGCTGCACCAGTCGCTGTTCGTCCGCCTGACCGCCTTCATCCAGCAGCACCAGCGAGAGGCGGACCTGAGCGCTGGACGGCTGGCCAAGGAGTTCGGCGTGTCCACGCGCAGCGTGTACACCGCCTTCGCACGCAACGACGAGTCACTGGCCGAGTGGGTCATGCGGGGCAGGCTCGAAGGGTGCCGTCGAGACCTGGCCTCCCTGGCCCACGACCGGGGAGCGGTCAACCGCGTATCCGCCTCCTGGGGGTTCAAGGACGCTCGTCACTTCGCGCGCCGCTTCCGGGCTCAGTACGGGTTGTCCCCGCGGGAGTGGCAGAGCCTGTGCGCCACCTCGATCGAGAGCACACCGACTCCCGCATCGTCGCCGCGGGTGAGCACGTCCTGAGCCGTTCACGCCCGGTGGCGCTGCTTCGGCTCGAGCACTGCTGACGGGCGAGCACCGACCACTGCGCCCGGCCACCAGCCCCTGCTCTCCTCTGCCTGTTGCGATGCCTCATCTGGTGCACCGGAGCCGCCGCACCGGGACCATCACACCGCGCATCGTGGCCACCCCACCGCACCCAGCTCGCCCTCACCGTCTCAGCGGTGGTGCGTCCACGGCGCAGTGGTGCTGCTGCGCGGACGTGGACCCGGAGGCGGACCTGGACGTGGACAGCGCGCCGGCGACCTCCTGCGTGGTCTCGGCCCGCCCGATGGTGTGCTGGTGGCCGACGTGAGCGTCCTGCCCGCCGCGGCTGCGTGATCGCTTCCGCGGTCTGGACGCGCCGGTGCGCAGCCAGAGGTGCGCAGCCAGAGGTGCGCAGCCAGAGGTGCGCAGCCAGAGGTGCGCAGCCAGGTTCGCCACGTGGACCTGGGGGTGCGTCCCTCCGCCCCGGTCGGGCTGGCGCGGAAGCGACGAGTCGGGGGAGGGAAGCTGCACTCACGCACGGCCGTGACTGCGAGGCGGCCGTGATTGCGAGCACGTGCACCGCGGCGGCAGGCCGGACCGGCTGAGGCACCGTCCCGGTGCCGTTCCGCCTCAGGTCGGTGGGGACGCCGGCTCGTCGTCGACGAAGCGCACCGCACTGGCGGCGATCTCGTGCAGGCCGGGCAGGTCCAACGTGGTGAAGGTCGGTGCCAGCGCCGGCCCCCAGGAGACCTCCAAGCCCAGCTTGCCGTCGGTGGGCATCCCGAAGATGCGCGCCGCGCACGAGATGTGCACCACGCGACCGTCGCCGTGAGCGTCGCTGCGCTCGCCCAGGACCAAGCGTTGAGGCACGAAGTCCACGGTGGCGTGCACCAGGGGGTCGTTGGGCGATCCCGGCCAGTGCTGCCACAGCTCGGCTTGCACGGCGGCCTCGGCCTCGCTGCGCGCGGGCAGGACCTGGGGGATGAACGCGGCGTCGGCGCGGGCCACCAGCCAGGCGGTGAGGCGGTCGGGGTGGGCGAACAGGCAGCGCAGCCCGATGGCGATGCCGGGCACCTTGGCCAGCAGCACCGACCCGTGCGCGATGGCGCCCAGGCTGGACCAGGTGTCCTCGGAGTCCTCGATCCGCCACGGCTTCCACGGCCGTCGCCACGGCTCCCAGGACTGCGGGAGGCGCGGGGAGCGCGGGGGCTCGCTGCTCACTCCAGCCTCACCACCGTCTCGGCCAGCTGGTCCAGGTTCTGCAGCTGCAGCACGGTGGTGGTCATCGGAGCACCCAGCTCGGGCCAGCCGGCCTGAAGGGGCAGGCGCGCATCTTCGGGCAGGGTCGGCCACCACACGTCCAGGTCCTGGATGTAGGCCGGGGTGCCCGGGCCGTCGCCGGAGGCGCCGCGGGCGGTGTGGGCCCTGCTGTTGGAGTGGTGCTCCAGGCGCAGCCAGGGCTGCCCGTCCGGGGTGGTCCCGGCCGCCGAGGCGGGCACGCTCAGGCGCACCTCGCTGCGCGGCAGCAGGGGGCGGTACCGGCGGCCGCTGCGGCTGCCGGGGTGGCTGTCGGACTCGTAGGCGTCGCGGGCGGCCTGGCCGATGGCCTTGACCTCGATGGAGAGCAGCAGCCCGTCGGAGTGGGCGAAGGCGCAGCGCAGGCCGATGCCGATGCCCGGTCCGGCGCTGAGCACGCACGGGCCGTGGACGAGGGCTCCCAGTTGCCGGTCGAAGGAGGAGGAGATGGCGCTGCTCACCCGCTCAGCGTGCCGCACACCGCAGCACCTGGTCACTAGCGGTGCGCAGGTGATCGCCGTGCTCGGCGGGTACGCGCAGGTCGACAGGTGGGCGTGCCTGCCGCCCGGATGGGTCGTCCTGGAAGTGACGGCGGTCTCAACCGACCAGCGCGCCCACCGCGCGAGGTGTCCGAGCTGCCGGGAACGACTCGTGCCGCTGGTGCTGGGGCGCTGCTAGCTTGCTCGCACAGGTAGGTCCGCGACCGGGGCGTTCGTGCTCCGGATCCCTTCC
>NZ_JBJLSG010000160.1:0-11167 GCF_050871925.1 Kineococcus gurbantunggutensis | reverse complement strand
CGCGGCTGGGGAGGGTGGGGGCGGGGGGTGGTTGTCGGCGTGCGCGCCGGGCCCCCGCCCCGCCCCCCCCCCCCCCCCCCCCCCCCCCCCCCCCCCCCCCCCCCCCCCACCACCCGCGACCAGGTCGCCGGGCGGCTCGAGGCCGACCGCGCCCAGCTCGCCGAGCTCGGCGAGCGCTTCGAGGCGGCCTCCACCGCCCCCGAGGACGACGACGCCGCCACCTCCACCGACGAGCGCGACCGCCTGGCCGAGCACGCCCGCGCCCTGGGGCGCGCCGAGACGGAGGCGCGCCTGGCGCTGCGCACCACCGAGGAGCGCGTGCGGGCGCTGGCCGGGCGCGCCGACGCCCTGGAGCGCCAGGCCGCCGAGGAGCTGCGCGCCCGCGAGCGCGCCGCCGCGCGCCGCGCCCGGCGCGCGGAGCAGGTGCGGGTGGCCACCGGGGTGCGCGAGGGCGCCGAGCTGGCCCTGCGGGCCTGGGAGGCCTCCGCGGCGGAGGCGGCGCGCCTGCGGCAGGCCGCCGAGGCCGCGCGCGCCCGCTTCGATGAGGAGGTCGCCGCCGCCCGGCGCGCGGTGGCCTCGCTGAGCGCCGAGCAGCAGCGCCTGGGCGACTCCCGGCACGCCGACGAGGTCGCCCGCGCCCAGCAGCGCTGGCGCATCGACCAGCTGCGCGCCCGCGCCGTGGAGGAGCTGGGCACCGACCCCGACGTCCTGGTCGCCGAGTTCGGCCCCGACCGGCCCGTGCCGCCGTCCCCGCCGGCGCCCGGCGACGCCGAGCCCGAGCAGCCGCCGCAGCCGCGCCCGTACGTGCGCGCCGAGCAGGACAAGCGCCGCCGCGCCGCCGAGCGGGCCCTGGCCCAGCTCGGCACGGTCAACCCGCTGGCGCTGGAGGAGTACGCGGCGATGGAGGAGCGCCACGCGTTCCTCGTCACCCAGTCCGACGACCTCAAGAGGTCGCGCAAGGACCTGCTCGACATCGTCAAGGAGGTCGACGAGCGCGTCGAGCGCGTCTTCGCCGAGGCCTTCGCCGACGTCTCCGCGCAGTTCGAGCAGGTCTTCCCCCGCCTGTTCCCCGGCGGCGAGGGCCGCCTGGTGCTCACCGACCCCTCCGACATGCTGAGCACCGGCATCGAGGTGGAGGCCCGCCCGGCGGGCAAGAAGGTCAAGCGGCTCTCGCTGCTGTCCGGCGGGGAGCGCTCGCTGGCCGCGGTGGCCATGCTCGTGTCGATCTTCCGCGCCCGCCCCAGCCCCTTCTACGTCCTCGACGAGGTCGAGGCGGCCCTGGACGACGCGAACCTCTCGCGGCTGATCACCCTGTTCGAGGAGCTGCGCACCTCCAGCCAGCTCATCGTCATCACCCACCAGAAGCGCACCATGCAGATCGCGGACGCGCTGTACGGGGTGACGATGCGCGGCGACGGCGTGAGCACCGTGGTCAGCCAGCGGCTGCGCGAGCCGGCCCCGGCCTGAGCCCGGGGTGGCCGCGGTGACCGGCCGGTGACGGGATCGCGGCTGATCGGTCACGGAGCGGCAACACCGTCGTGGCGGAGTGGTGCGCGGGTGGCGCGCGGGGCAGTGTTGACCTCGTGGTGATGACGACCCTGATCGTGACGTTCGTCCTCGTGGTGGGGCTCGCGCTGGCGGTCCTGCTGTCCGTCGCCGCGCCGCCCATGCGCGCCCGCGGCAGCCGCCTGGTGGCGCGCCTGGACGCGCTGGCCGAGCGCTGGGCCCCGGTGCTGGTGCGCTCGGCGCACCGCGCCCGCCTGCGCGCGGCCCGCGGGGCGGAGCAGCTGGGTCAGCGCGTCACCGCCCACCGCGCCGGCTCCGGCGACGAGACCCGCGCGGTGCGCGCGCGCTGACCCCGGCACGCCCCTGAGGGCGCGGCGGGCGCGCCGCCCGCCGGGGCCGCCGGCCGCGTCTGGGAGGATCGGCGCCCGTGGAGACCCTGGACATCCTCATCGGCGTCGCGGTCCTGATCGTCCTGGCGGCGGTCGGGGCCGTCGCGGGGCTGGTGCGCCCGCGCCGGCGCCGCTCCTCGCTGCCCCCGGGCGGGGCCGGCCGCTCCAGCCTGGGGCCGCGCTCGGACACCGACCCGCTGCCCGGCGTCGGCGACGACGCCGAGGTGCCGCGGGACTCGCCCAGCCGCGCCGTGGACGTCGTCGAGCTGCCGGAGGAGCCCGCCGGCCCGCCGACCGAGCGCCCCGCCTCCGCCGCCGGGCGCCTGGTGCGGCTGCGCGAGCGGCTGGCCCGCTCCAACTCCGCCCTGGGCCAGGGGCTGCTGGCGCTGCTCTCGCGCGACACCCTCGACGAGTCCACGTGGGAGGAGGTCGAGGAGACCCTCCTGATCGCCGACGTGGGCGTGGGGCCGACCACGGAGATCGTGGAGCACCTGCGCGAGCGGGTGCGGGTGCTGGGCACCCGCGAGCCGGCGCAGCTGAAGGAGATGCTGCGCGAGGAGCTGCTGGCGGCCGTGGGCACCGACGTGGACCGCTCCCTGGCCACCGAGCGCCACGGCGAGCGGCCCGCCGTGGTCCTCGTCGTGGGCGTCAACGGCACCGGCAAGACCACGACCGTGGGCAAGCTGGCGCGCGTGCTCGTCGCCGAGGACAAGGACGTCGTGCTGGGCGCGGCGGACACCTTCCGCGCCGCCGCCGCCGAGCAGCTGGCCACCTGGGGCGAGCGGGTGGGCGTGCCCACGGTGCGCTCCGAGCGCGACGGGGCCGACCCCGCCGCGGTGGCCTTCGACGCGGTGAAGGCGGGCACCGAGGCCGACGCCGACGTCGTCCTGGTCGACACCGCCGGGCGCCTGCAGAACAAGGCCGGCCTCATGGACGAGCTGGGCAAGGTCAAGCGGGTCCTGGAGCGGCACGGGCCGGTCGACGAGGTGCTGCTGGTGCTGGACGCCACCACGGGGCAGAACGGCCTGCGCCAGGCGGCGGTGTTCTCCGAGGTCGTGCAGGTCACCGGCATCGTGCTCACCAAGCTGGACGGCACCGCCAAGGGCGGCATCGTCGTGGCGGTGCAGCGCCAGCTGGGCGTGCCGGTGAAGCTGATCGGGCTGGGGGAGGGGCCGGACGACCTGGCCCCCTTCGAGCCGGAGGCGTTCGTGGACGCGCTGCTGTCCTGACGCGCGCCGCGCCCCGCCGCGCCCCTAAGCGGGCCCCGTCGCACCGCGTGCGGCGGGGCCCGCTCGCGTGCGCCGGCCGCGGCGGCGCTGCGGTCACGGTGCGTCGCGCCCGGCCGACCGGCTGCTGCGGGCGGGCGGCGCGCCGGGGGGCGTAACACGAAGTTCACACGGGGCGGGGGCTCGTCACCGGGGCGAAACACGGGGCGGTCGCGGGCGTAACACGCCGAGTCCACGGTTGACCCGCTCCACCGACCAGCCCGCGGCGCGCAGCCCGCGGCGACCCGTCCCCCCCGCCGGCGCGCGCCGGCCTCGCGGAAGGCCCTGTTGCCCATGGACACCGGTGACACCGCCTGGATCCTCACCAGCGCCTCGTTCGTGCTGCTGATGACGCCCGGCCTCGCGCTCTTCTACGGCGGCATGGTCCGCGCGAAGAGCGTCCTCAACATGATGATGATGAGCTTCGGCGCCCTGGGCCTGATCGGGGTCCTGTGGGTCCTGTACGGCTACTCGATGGCGTTCGGCGACGACGTCGGCGGCGGGCTGCTGGGCGACCCGGCCGAGTACTTCGGCCTCTCGGGCCTGATGGGCGAGGACAACCTCTCCGGCACCCTGCCCGGCATGGCCTTCGTCGGCTTCCAGGCCGTCTTCGCCATCCTCACCGTCGCCCTGATCTCCGGCGCCATCGCCGACCGCGCCAAGTTCGGCGCCTGGATGCTCTTCGCCGGCGTGTGGTCCACCCTCGTGTACTTCCCCGTCGCGCACTGGGTGTTCGCCTTCGACGCCGACGGCTACGTCGGCGGCTGGATCGCCAACCGCCTGGCGGCCATCGACTTCGCCGGCGGCACCGCGGTGCACATCAACGCCGGTGCGGCCGCCCTGGCCCTGGTGCTCGTCCTGGGCAAGCGCAAGGGCTTCGGCCGCGAGCCGATGCGCCCGCACAACCTGCCGATGGTCATGCTCGGCGCGGGCCTGCTGTGGTTCGGCTGGTTCGGCTTCAACGCCGGCTCGGCGGTCACCTCCGGCAACACCGCCGCCGTCGCCTGGGTCAACACCCTGGTCGCCACCTCCGCCGCGATCCTGGGCTGGCTGCTCACCGAGCGCTTCCGCGACGGGCACGCCACCTCCCTGGGCGCGGCCTCCGGCGCCGTCGCCGGCCTGGTGGCCATCACCCCGGCCTGCGCGGCCGTCAGCCCCGTCGGCGCCATCGTCATCGGCGTCCTGGCCGGCGTCCTGTGCGCCCTGGCCGTGGGCCTGAAGTACAAGCTCGGCTACGACGACTCCCTCGACGTCGTCGGCGTGCACCTCGTCGGCGGCCTGTGGGGCACGATCGCCGTGGGCTTCCTGGCCACCGACACCGCCCCCAACGGCGTGAACGGCCTGTTCTTCGGCGGCGGCGTGGACCAGCTCTGGCGCCAGGTCGTCGGCGCCCTCGCCGTCCTGGTCTTCTCCTTCGTGCTCACCTGGGTCATCGGCACCGTCATCCAGCGCACGACGGGCTTCCGCCTGGACGTCGAGGACGAGGTCACCGGCATCGACCAGGTCGAGCACGCCGAGACCGCCTACGACTGGGGCGCCCTCGGCGGCGGCGCCCTGGGTGCCGCCACCCGCCCGGCCGCCCGTCACGCCGCTCCCGCCAGCACCTCGGAGGTCTCCGCGTGAAGCTCCTCACCGCCATCATCAAGCCGCACAAGCTCGACGACGTGAAGTCAGCCCTGGAGTCCTACGGGGTGCAGGGCCTGACGATCTCCGAGGCGTCCGGCTACGGCCGCCAGCGCGGGCACACCGAGGTCTACCGGGGCGCGGAGTACACCGTCGACCTGGTGCCCAAGGTGCGCGTGGAGGTCCTCGTCGACGACGTCGACATCGACGACATCGTCGAGGTGGTCGTCAAGAGCGCCCAGACCGGCCGCATCGGCGACGGCAAGGTCTGGACCCAGCACGTCGAGGACGTCGTGCGGGTGCGCACCGGCGAGCACGGGCCCGACGCCCTGTGAGGCCCGCGCTCCCCGCGGGGCGGCTGCGCGCGGCCGCCCCGCCGCCGCGGCCGGCCCGGCGGTGAGCGTGGACCTGCGCACCGAGCGCCTGGCGCTGGCGGTGCGGGCCGGTCGCCCCGGCCCGCACCGCCGCGCGGAGCTGGTGCAGCTCGTCGAGTCCCGGCTGCGCGACGTGTGGGACCGCGCCGTGGAGCCGCTGCCGCAGCTGCTGGCCGACCCCGACGGCCCCGTCGGCGCCACCACCGGCGTCGCCCTGGCCTGCGTGGGCTCCCTGGCCCGCGGCGACTGCGGCCCCGCCAGCGACGTGGACCTGGTGCTCCTGCACGACGGCCGGCGCCTGGGCGCCGACGACGTGGCCGCCCTCGCCGACCGCCTCTGGTACCCGCTGTGGGACGCGGGCCTGCGCCTGGACCACTCGGTGCGCACCGCCCGGGAGTGCCGCGAGGTCGCCGCCGCCGACCTGGCCGCCGCCACCGGCCTGCTGGACCTGCGGGTGGTCGCCGGCGACGGCGGCCTGGTGGCCCGCACCCGCGGGCACCTGCTGGACGACTGGCGCGCCGGCGCCCGCCGCCGCCTGCCGCAGGTCCTGGAGTCCCTGGCCGAGCGGGCCGCGCGGTGCGGGGAGCTGGCGTACCTGCTGGAGCCGGACCTGAAGGAGGCGCGCGGGGGCCTGCGCGACGCGGTCGCGCTGCGCGCGCTGGCCGCCAGCTGGCTCACCGACCGCCCCCACGGCGCCGTCGACGCCGCCCACGAGGTGCTCCTCGACGTGCGCGACGGGCTGCAGACCTCCTCCGGCCGCCCCGGCGACCGCCTGGTGCTGGCCGAGCAGGACGCCGTGGCGGTCGTGTGCGGCTACGCCGACGCCGACCTGCTGCTGGCCGCGCTGGCGCAGGCCGGGCGCACGATCTCCGCGGCGGTGGACACCACCACCCGCCGCGCCCGCCAGTCGGTGCCCTCGCGCCGCTTCCGCGCCGCCGGCCGTCGCCCCCGGCTGCGCTCGCTGGGCCACGGCCTCGTCGAGCACGACGGCGAGGTCGTCCTGGGCGCCGGCGCCACCCCGGCGGAGGACCCCGTGCTGCCGCTGCGCGCGGCCGCCACCGCCGTGCGCGCCGGGCTGCCGCTGTCGCCGGCGACCCTGGAGCACCTGGTGGGCACCTGCCCGCCGCTGCCCGAGCCGTGGCCGCCCGCCGCGCGCGAGGCGCTGCTGGAGCTGCTGGCCGGCGGGGCCGGGCAGGTGCCGGTGTGGGAGCAGCTGGACCTGGTCGGCCTGGTGGAGCGCTGGCTGCCGGAGTGGACCGCCGTGCGCAACCGCCCCCAGCGCAACGCCGTGCACCGCTGGACCGTGGACCGCCACCTCATCGAGACCGCCGTGGCCGCGCAGGCCTTTGTGCGCGACGTGCCCCGCCCGGACCTGCTGCTGCTGGCCTCGCTGCTGCACGACATCGGCAAGGTGGCCGGCTCGCAGGACCACTCGCGCACCGGCGCCCCGCTGGCGCGCCGGGTCTGCGAGCGCGCCGGCGTGGACGCCGCGGACGCCGCCGTCGTGGAGCGGCTGGTCGCCGAGCACCTGACGCTGGTGGACCTGGCCACGCGCCGCGACCCCGACGACCCGCGCACCGTGGAGGCGCTGGTGGCGGCCGTGGACGGGCGCGCGGACGTGCTGGACCTGCTGCGGGCCCTGACCGAGGCCGACGCGCGCGCCGCCGGCCCGGCGGCGTGGTCGCCGTGGCGCGCGCGGCTCGTGGACGACCTGGTGGCCCGGGCCCGCGCCAGCCTGGCGGGTGAGCCGGTGCCGGCCGTGGGCGGCTTCGACGCCGAGGAGCAGGCCCTGGCGGCGCGGGTGGCCGCCGGCGGCGAGACCCGCGTGGACGTGCGCGAGGTCGACGGCTTCTTCGTGGTGCGCGTGGTCGCCCGGGACCGCACGGGCCTGTTCGCGGACCTGGCCGGCCTGCTGGCCGGGCACCGGCTGCTGGTGCGCTCGGCGCTGGTGCGCACCCTGGGGGGCGTGGCGGTGGACTCCTGGTGGGTGGAGTCGCCCGGCGGCGACGCGCCCTCGGCGGAGCTGCTGCGCCAGGGCCTGGACCGCATCGTCGCCGGCGACGTGGCCCTGCTGGACCGGCTGGCGGCCCGCGACGCGCGCACCCCGCGCCCCGGCGGCGGGGCGCGCTCGCTGGTGGCCCACCCGCGCGTGGTGATCCTGCCCGGCGCCTCGGAGCGGGCCACCGTGCTGGAGGTGCGCGCCGCGGACCGCCCGGGCCTGCTGCACGCCCTGGGGCGGGCGCTGGCCGCCGAGGGCCTGGACATCCGCTCCGCGCACGTGGCCACCTACGCCGCGCAGGCGGTGGACACCCTGTACCTGGCCGAGCCGGACGGGCGGCTGCTGACCCCGCCGCGGGTGGCGGTGGCGGTGCGGGCGCTGTCCGACGCGGCGGAGGTGCCGGGCTGAGCGGCGGGCCCGGGCCGCGCCTCACGTAGGCTGTGGGACGTGTTCGCCACGCTCTCCGACCGCCTCACCGCGACGTTCAAGTCCCTGCGCGGCAAGGGGCGCCTGTCCGAGGCCGACGTCGACGCCACGGTCCGCGAGATCCGCCGCGCCCTGCTGGACGCGGACGTCGCGCTGAGCGTCGTGCGGCAGTTCACCGCGCAGGTGCGCGAGCGGGCCCTGGGCGAGGAGGTCTCCCAGGCGCTGAACCCCGCCCAGCAGGTCGTCAAGATCGTCAACGAGGAGCTCGTCGCCGTCCTCGGCGGCGAGACGCGCCGGCTGCGCTTCGCGAAGAACCCGCCGACCGTGATCATGCTGGCCGGCCTGCAGGGCGCCGGCAAGACGACGCTGGCCGGCAAGCTGGGCCGCCACCTCAAGCACAACGGGCACCGCCCGCTGCTGGTGGCCTGCGACCTGCAGCGGCCCAACGCCGTCAACCAGCTGCAGATCACCGGTGAGCGCGCCGGCGTGGACGTCTTCGCGCCCGAGCCGGGCAACGGCGTGGGCGACCCGGTCGCCGTCGCGCGCGCCGGCGTGGAGCACGCCCGCCACCACCACTTCGACGTCGTGGTCGTCGACACCGCCGGCCGCACCGGCGTGGACGCCGAGATGATGCAGCAGGCGGTCGACATCCGCGCCGCCGTGACGCCCGACGAGGTCCTCTTCGTCCTCGACGCCATGATCGGCCAGGACGCCGTGGCCACCGCCACCGCCTTCCAGGACGGCGTCGGCTTCGACGGCGTGGTCCTCACCAAGCTCGACGGCGACGCCCGCGGCGGCGCGGCGCTGTCGGTGCGCCAGGTCACCGGCCGGCCGGTGATGTTCGCCTCCACCGGCGAGAAGCTCGACGACTTCGAGCTGTTCCACCCCGACCGGATGGCCTCGCGCATCCTGGACATGGGTGACGTCCTCACCCTCATCGAGCAGGCCGAGAAGGCGTTCGACGCCGACCAGGCGCAGTCCATGGCGGCCAAGTTCGCCGCCGACGAGGACTTCACCCTCGACGACTTCCTGCAGCAGCTCAACGCCGTGCGCAACATGGGCTCGATCAAGAAGATGCTCGGGATGCTGCCGGGCATGGCGCAGGTGCGCGACCAGCTCGACGCCTTCGACGAGCGCGAGTTCGACCGCATCGAGGCGATGGTGCGCTCGATGACCCCGCTGGAGCGCCGCCAGCCGCGCATCATCAACGGCTCGCGCCGCGCCCGCATCGCCGCCGGCTGCGGGCAGAGCGCCTCGGCCGTCAACGACATGCTCGAGCGCTTCGGCCAGGCGCAGAAGATGATGCGCCAGATGCGCAAGGGCCTCGGCGGCGGCGGCCTGCCGGGCATCCCCGGGATGCCGGGCGTGCCGGGCGGGGCCTCCAAGAAGCAGAAGGCGCGCGTCGCGGCGGCCAAGGGCCGCAAGGCCAAGTCCGGCAACCCGGCCAAGCGCGCCGAGCAGGAGCGCGCGGCCGCTTCGCGCGCCGTGACCGCCGGGGAGGGCGCCGGCTCGGCGTTCGGCGCGCCGCAGCCGCCGGCCGAGTTCGACCCCTCGCAGCTGAACCTGCCCAAGGGCTTCGACAAGTTCCTCGGCGGCCGCTGAGCCCCGGCGCCCGCCCGAGCCCCGGCGCCCGCCGTGACCGCCCCCGAGGCCCTGCACCTGAGCGGGCCGGTGCTCACCGGCCCGGACGAGGTGCGCGGGCAGGCGTGGGTGCTCGGCGGGCGCCTGACCTTCGAGCGCCCCGCCGGGGCCAGCACGACCGAGCTGCCCGGCTGGGTGCTGCCCGGCCTGGTCGACGCGCACTGCCACGTCGGCGTCGGCCCCAGCGGGCGGGTCGACGACGCCACCAGCGAGGCCCAGGCGCTCACCGACCGCGACGCCGGGGCGCTGCTGCTGCGCGACGCCGGCTCGGCCTCGGAGACGCGCTGGGTCGACGAGCGCGAGGACCTGCCGCGCATCGTGCGCGCCGGCCGGCACATCGCCCGCACCCGGCGCTACCTGCGCGGGCTGGCCCACGAGATCGAGCCCGAGGACCTCGTGGAGTTCGTGCGCGCCGAGGCCCGGCGCGGCGACGGCTGGGTGAAGCTGGTGGGCGACTGGATCGACCGCTCCCGCGGCGACCTGGCGCCGTGCTGGCCCGCCGACGTGCTGCGCGCCGGCGTCGAGGCCGCCCACGAGCTCGGCGCCCGCGTCACCGTGCACCACTTCGGCGAGGAGGGCGTGGAGGACCTGCTGGCCGCCGGCGTCGACGGCGTCGAGCACGGCACGGGCCTGACGGCCGCCACGGTCGAGGCGGTCGCCGCGCGCGGGGTGGCCGTCGTGCCGACCCTGGTCAACATCGCCACCTTCCCCGGCATCGCCGAGCGGGGGGAGGCGAAGTTCCCCGCCTACGCCGCGCACATGAGGGCGCTGCACGCGCGCCGGTACGCCACGGTCGCCGCCCTGCACGAGGCCGGCGCGCCGGTCTTCGCCGGCACCGACGCCGGCAGCGTCCTGCCGCACGGCCTCGTCGTGGACGAGCTGCACGAGCTCGCCGCGGCCGGCCTGCCGCGCACCGCCGCCCTGGACGCGGCGACCTGGTCCGCGCGCCGCTGGCTGGGCCACCCGGCGCTGGCCGAGGGCGCCGGCGCGGACCTGCTGGTGCTGGACGGCGACCCGCGCGCCGACCTGGGCGTGCTGCGCGCCCCGCGCGCGGTGGTGCTGCGCGGGCGCGTCGTGGCCGGCGCCGCGGCGGGCCGGGCCCCGCGCTGACCGCCCCGGCGGGGAGCGGTCGAGGACGGCGGACGACCTCTGGCACAATGGCGGGTGCACCCGAACGCCCAGGGACCCTCTCACCCGGGGACGTTCGCGTCCACGAGCACCACCTGCCGGCGTCCCCACACCGGGCGGTGGCCGCTCACCCTGAACAGAACCGGAGACTCCCGCACGTGGCTGTCAAGATCCGACTGAAGCGCCTCGGCAAGATGCGCTCGCCGCAGTACCGCGTCATCGTGGCCGACTCGCGCTCCAAGCGCGACGGTCGCGCCATCGAGGAGATCGGCGTCTACAACCCGATGACGCACCCCTCGACCATCGAGATCAAGTCCGAGCGCGCGCAGTACTGGCTCGGCGTGGGCGCGCAGCCGACCGAGCAGGTCGCCGCGCTGCTCAAGGTGACCGGCGACTGGCAGAAGTTCAAGGGCACCAAGGGCCAGGAGGGCCGCTACCAGCAGCCGTCCACCACCACCAAGCAGGCCACCAGCGCCTCCGCCGCCCCGGCCCCGGCCGCCGCTGCGGAGACCTCCTCGGAGTCCTGACCCGGTGCTCGCGGACGCCCTCGAGCACCTCGTGCGCGGCATCGTCGGGCACCCGGACGACGTGCGCGTGACGTCCAAGGCGTCGCGCCGCGGCTCCCTGCTCGAGGTCCGCGTGCACCCGGAGGACCTGGGCCGGGTCATCGGCCGCTCCGGCCGCACGGCCAAGGCGCTGCGCACCGTCATCGGTGCCCTCGCCGCCGGCCGGCAGGTCCGCGTCGACCTCGTCGACGTCGACCGCCGCTGACGCACCACCCCCGGCGAGCGCCGGGGTCGCCCCGGCGACCCCGGC
>NZ_JBJLSG010000159.1:0-11206 GCF_050871925.1 Kineococcus gurbantunggutensis | reverse complement strand
GGCCGGGTAACAGCCGGGTGTGAGGGGGGTGGGGGCGGGGGGGGGGGGGGGCCCCCCGGGGACCCCTCAGCCGCGCGGCACCCCCGGCGCGCTGCCCGCGGAGGCGTGCCAGCTCGCCAGCAGGCTCAGCCGCTCGGCGGTCGCCGACCCCGCCTCGCAGGTGAGCACCACCACCGTCTGCGCCGGTTCCCCGGCGACCGCCAGCACCTCGTACCCCAGGTCCAGCTCGCCGACCGCGGGGTGGTGCATCCGCTTGGCGCCGGCGACGCGCTCGCGCAGGTCCTGGCGCGCCCACAACCGCCGGAACTCCGCGCTGGCGCGCAGCAGCTCGGCCACGAGCGCGGCGGTGCCCTCGTCGCCGGGGGCGCGGCCGGCCTCCAGGCGCAGGTACGCCGCGCTCTCCTCGGCCACCGCGGGCCAGTCCAGGTAGAGGGTGCGCGCCGCCGGGTCCAGGAAGGTGTGCCGCACCGCGTTGCGCTGCGCGGCGGGCAGCGCCGAGAACCCCAGCAGCGCCTCGCCCAGCGCGTTCCACGCCAGCACCCGCCCGCCGGCGCCCAGCACGAACGCCGGCGCGCCGCCGAGCAGGTCCAGCACCCGCCGCGTGCCCGGGCGCACCCGCGGCAGCGCCGCCGGCGCGCCGCGCGCCGGGCGCGCCAGCCGGTGCAGGTGCTCGCGCTCCACCTCCTCCAGCCCCAGCACGCGCGCCACGGCGTCCAGCACCGCGTCCGACACCCCCGGGGTGCGGCCCTGCTCCAGGCGCACGTAGTAGTCGACGCTGACGCCGGCCAGGCGCGCCACCTCCTCCCGGCGCAGCCCGGGCACCCGCCGCGGGCCGTGCTCGGGCAGTCCCGCGTCCTGCGGGCGCACGCGCGC
Source organism: Kineococcus gurbantunggutensis (assembly GCF_050871925.1). NCBI lineage: Bacteria > Bacillati > Actinomycetota > Actinomycetes > Kineosporiales > Kineosporiaceae > Kineococcus > Kineococcus gurbantunggutensis. The sequence goes on along the minus strand of NZ_JBJLSG010000159.1, from coordinate 10,333 downwards.
CCGGCGCGAGCGCAGGAAACCACCGATCTCCGAAGCCACGGCCGCAGCCTGCCAGGACCGCGCCCGCCGGACGTGGGTACTGCCGGACCCACCCACCGGCAGGGCCCTGGGCCCGGTGCCGCGCCCGCGCCACGGTGGTGCCACCGGCGGGCGCAGGGCCCGCCGCCAGCACCCCGGAGGTCCCCGTGCAGCACCGAACCCTCGGCCGTTCCGGCCTGTCCGTCTCCGCCTTCGCCCTGGGCACCATGACGTTCGGCGCCGGCACCGACCGCGCCGAGGCGTTCGCCCAGCTCGACGCGTTCACCGCCGCCGGCGGCACCCTGGTCGACACCGCCGACGTGTACGCCGGCGGGGAGTCCGAGCGCCTCGTCGGGCAGTGGCTGGCCGCCCGGCCCGCCGACGTCACCGAGCACGTCGTGCTGGCCACCAAGGGCCGCTTCCCCACCGACGAGGGCCCCAACGGCGCGGGCCTGTCGCGCCGGCACCTCACCCGGGCGCTGGAGGGCTCGCTGCGCCGGCTGGGCGTGGACTCGGTCGACCTCTACCAGGCGCACAGCTGGGACCCGCTGACCCCGCTGGAGGAGACGCTGTCCTTCCTCGACGACGCCGTGCGCGCCGGCAAGGTGCGCTACGCGGGGGTGTCGAACTTCACCGGCTGGCAGGTGCAGAAGACCGCCGACGTCGCCGCCGCCCGCGGCGGGCAGCCGATCGCCTCGCTGCAGCTGCAGTACAACCTGCTCGCCCGCGAGGTCGAGTGGGAGCTGGTGCCCGCCGCGGCCTCCGCCGGCGCCGGGCTGCTGGCGTGGTCGCCGCTGGCCGGCGGGGTGCTCAGCGGCAAGTACGCCCCCGGCCGGCGGCCCGCGCCCGGCACCCGCCTGGCGGACCCGCTGCAGGCGCAGCTGTTCGGCTCGCGCACCGGCGCCGAGCGCACGTGGGCGGTCCTGGCCGAGCTGGAGCGGGTCGCCCGCGACCACGGCGCCACCCCGGCGCAGGTGGCGCTGGCGTGGCTGGCCGCCCGCCCGGGCGTGGCCTCCGTGGTGCTGGGCGCGCGCACGCTCGCGCAGCTGGAGTCCAACCTCGACGCGGCCGGCACGTCCGTCTCCGCCGAGGGGACCGCGCGGCTGGACGCCGTCAGCGCCCCCGCCGTCGACTACCCCTACGGCGGGTTCGCCCCGGCCGGCCGCCTGCGCGACCCCGCCGGCGCGCCGACCACCCCGCCGACCACCCCGCCGGTCGCCGAGCCCGCCCCCCGGCTCACCGCCGAGCCGGTGCCGGCGGGCGCCTGAGCCCCCCGCTGCGCCCGGTCCCGCCCTGCTCCGTCGGCGGCGCCGGCAGCGGGCGCCGCAGCAGGGACTCGGGAGCGCCCCAGCCGTCCGTCCAGGACGGGCGCGGCGCGGGCGGCGGTCCCTGCGCCGCGCGCCGGTGCAGCACCTGCACGACGGCCGCGACCGCGGCCACCACGGCCGCCAGCTCGACGTCCGTGGGGCCGCCGGTGACCACCCAGGCGTCCCCGCCGGGCGCCGGCGCGCTCACAGCGGCACGTTCCCGTGCCGGCGCGCCGGCGGGGGGACCGCCTTGCGCTGCAGCAGGCGCAGCGCGCGGGCCAGGTGGGCGCGGGTGGCGCCCGGTGCGAGCACCGCGTCCACGTCCCCGGCGGCCACCGCGGCCCCCGGCGCGGCCCGCTCCTCCTGCTCGGCCAGCCGCCGCAGCCACTGCGCCTCGGCGTCGCGCCCGCTCGCGGCGGCGACGGCCAGCTCCTCCCCGTGCGCGGCGGCCACCTGCGCCACCGCCTCGCGCGCGCCCAGCCGTGCGCGCGGCCAGGCCAGCACCACGTCCGCGCCCACGTGCCGCGAGCCCAGCGCCGTCGCGGCCGGGCCGTGCGCGCGGCCGGTGAGGACGGTGAGCAGCGGCACGGAGGCCTCGGCGTAGGCGTACAGCAGCTGCGCGGCGGCGGCGGTGAGGTCCCCGGCGGCGCCCTCGGCGGCGGGGACGAACCCGGCGGTGTCCACCGCGGTGAGCACCGGCAGGCCGAACGCGTCGCAGAACCGCACGAACCGGGCCGCCTTCGCGCAGGCCGCCGCGTCCAGGGCGCCGGCCAGGACGGCCGGCTGGGTGGCCACCACCCCGGTGCTGCGCCCGTCGATGCGGGCGAACGCCGTCACCACGCTCGCCGCGTGCTGCGCGTGCAGCTCCAGGAACCCGTCGTCGGCGAGGTGCTCCAGCACCGCGCGCACGTCGTGGGGGGCGGCGGGGTCCGCGGGCAGCAGGGCGTCCAGCTCGTCGTCGGGGTCCTCGTCCAGCTCCCCGTCCAGGCCCCCGTCCCACCCGCCGTCCCACCCGCCCGGCGGCGCGGGGCGCGGTGCGGTGGCGAGGTTGTTGCTGGGCAGGTGCGCCAGCAGCTCGCGCACGAACCCCGCCGCGGCCACCGCGTCCGGCTCCACCCGCGCGAAGCGGCCGGTGCTCCCCGCGTGCAGCGCGGCGGTGCCGGCGGGTGCCGGCGACCCGCCGGCCGCGGCCACCGCGCCGGGGTCGGCCAGCGCCGAGCGCGCCGCGGCGGTGGCCACGACCACGTCGGCCAGCGGCAGCAGCAGGGCCCGCTCGGCGTCGGCCGCGCCGAGCACGACGGCGACCTGCGGCACCACCCCGGACAGCGCGACGGCGCTGCGCACCAGCTCCCCGAAGCCCTGCGCGGTCCCGGGCCCGGTGGCGTCGTGCACGGTGACCAGCGGGCGGCCCGTGCGGGCGGCCAGCGCGCGCACCCGCACCTCGGCCGCCACCGCCGCCGCGCCCAGCGGGCCGCCGGCGCCGGGGCCGGTGTGCGCCAGCACGCACACGTCGCGGCCCTCGACGGTGCCGAACCCGGCGAGCACCCCCGGCCCGCCCCCGCCGGGGACCTCGGCCAGCGGCGTGAGGGAACCCCCGTCGAGCAGGGCCCGCACGAAACCCTCCGCGCCGCCGTCCGCGCCGCCGTCCGCGCCGTCGCTCATGCCGGGACCTCCACGTGCTCGGGGACGGGGCGGAAGCGCAGGGACTGCCCGGGGCGCACCTGCGCGACGAGGTCGACGTCGGCCTCGCGCACCACGCCGACCACCGGGTACCCGCCGGTGATCGGGTGGTCGGGGCCGAACAGCACCGGCCGTCCGGTGGGCGGCACCTGCAGGGAACCCAGGGCCACGCCCTCGGAGGGCAGTTCGGCGCTCACCGCGCGCACCAGCGGCGGCTGCCCCGCGGGGCGCTCCAGGCGCACGCCGACCCGGTCGGACTCCGGCGTCACCGTCCAGGAGCCGCGGAACAGGACGGCGGGGTCCTCGAACCAGTCCGCGCGCGGGCCCGGGCGCACGGCCAGGGTGACCGTGCCGGTGGCGGGCGCCGGCACCGGCACGGTGCGCACCGGCGGGAACCGCGCCGGCGGCGGCCCCACGGGCAGCCGGTCGCCGGCGGCCAGCGGCTCGGGGCCGATGCCGGCCAGGGTGTCGCGGCTGCGCGAGCCCAGCACCGGCTCCAGCGCCAGGCCGCCGCGCACCGCGACGTAGGCGCGCAGCCCCGCCGCGGCCGCGCCCAGCCGCAGGGTCTGCCCCGCGCGCAGCACCAGCACGCTCGCGTGCCCGGCGGGGGAGCCGTCGACGTCCACCGGCACCGGGGCCCCGGTGACGGCGAGCACGGCCGGCGCCGCGGCGCGCAGCACCAGCCCGCCCAGCAGCACCTCCACGCCGGCGTGGCCCTCGGGGTTGCCGACGAGCCGGTTCGCCAGGCGCAGCGCGCCCCGGTCGGCCGCCCCGGCCACGCCCACCCCGTAGCGGAACAGCCCCGGCCGGCCCAGGTCCTGCACGGTGCTCAGCGCCCCGGGCGCCAGGACCTCCAGGCTCACGCGCCCTCCCGCACGAACCGCACCCCGCTGCCCGGGCGCAGCAGCGCCGGCGGGTCCGCGGCCGGGTCCCACAGCACCGCGTCGGTGGTGCCGACGACCTGCCAGCCGCCGGGGGAGCGGCGCGGGTAGACGGCGCTGTACCCGTCGGCCAGGGCCACCGCCCCCGCCGGCACGGCCGTGCGCGACTGCCGCCGGCGCGGCACGACCAGCCGCCGGTCGGGGGAGGTGAGGTAGCCGAAACCGGGCGCGAACCCCACGAAGGCGCACCGCCAGGTGGTGCCGGTGTGCCGGGCGACGACGTCCTCCGGGGTGGTGCCCAGCAGGTCCGCGACGTCGGCGAGGTCCTCGCCGTCGTAGCGCACCGGGATCGTCACCACCTCCGCCCCGCCGAGGCCGTCGCCGTCGTCGTCGGCGTCGTCGGCGCCGCCGCCGCTCGCTGGCAGCGCCCGCCAGCGGCGCAGCACCTCGCGCCCGGCCGCCTCGCGGTCCGCCCCGGCGCGCAGGGTCACCAGCGCGGTGCGGGCGGCGGGCAGGACGTCCTCCACGCCCTCGGGGGCCTCGCGCTCCAGGGAGCGCGCGAACGCCGGCAGCCGGGCGGGGTCGTCGGCCTCGAGCAGCCAGGCGCGGTCCCCGGCGGGCAGCAGGCGCACCGGGTTCACGCAGGCACCGCGGCGGGCTTCGCGGCGCCTGCCGCGGTGGGCGTCGCGGTGGGCGGGGCCTGGGCGGTCGGGCTCACGGTCACCTCCGGGCGGGAGCGGTGCGCTGGAACTCTAGGGATCGTTGAACGATCTGTCAGCCCCGGGCGCGCCGGCCTCAGCCCCGCCCCGGCGCCCCGGCCGCGCGGTGCGCCGCCAGGAGCTGCCGCTCGGCGCGGTCGAGGTACTCGGCGAGCAGCCGGCCCGCCCTGCCGCGCTCGCCGGCCTCGAGGTGGTCGGCGATGCGCTCGTTGTCGCGCAGGTACGGCTCGTGGAAGGGGCGCGGGTCGGTGATCACCACGAACGCCAGGCGCAGCTCGGCGAGCAGGTGGCGCATGCTCTCGTCCATCCGCGGGCTGCGGGCCAGGGCGACCAGCGAGCGGTGGAAGCGCATGTTGGCGCTGGCCACGCCCGCCCAGTCCTGCTCCCGCGCGGCGGCCCAGCCCTCCTCGACCGCGGAGCGGACCGGTTGCAGCGCAGCGCTGTCGTGCTCGGCGTCCACGGCGGCGAACTCCAGCAGCCGGCGGAAGCGGTAGACGTCGGCCACGTCCGCGGCCGTCAGGGTGCGCACGAGGACCCCGCGGTGCAGCTCGTGGCGCAGCAGCCCCTCGTGCGTCAGCAGCCGGAACGCCTCGCGCAGGGTGTTGCGCGAGACGCCCAGCGAGGCGCTGACGGCGCCCTCGCGCAGCCGCGCCCCCGGCGTCAGCGCGCCGTCCACCACCAGCTCGCGCAGCGCGTCGGCGACCCGCTCGGCGCTGCTCGCGCCGGTCAGGGCGCGCCCGGCGGAGCTGAGCCGCTCGGGCAGCCCGTCCCCCTGGTCCCGAGGCGCCGCACCCACCGGCGAAACATAGCGTTCACGGCGCGGGCGTTGCCAGATCGTTGAACAACTCGTAGCGTCACCGCCCACCACCCCCACCCCCGACGCACTGAGCGAGGTCGCCGTGGTCGTCCCCCGCAGGCTCCGCCGCAGCACCGCCCCGACGCGCGGGGGGTGGCGCTCGGCGCTCCTCGGCGCCTCCGCCACCGCGCTCGTCGCCGGGGCCGCCGTCGCGCCGCCGGCCGCCGGCGGCGCCGCCGAGCACCCCCCGCCGGCCCCGCCCGCCGGGTGCGCCGCGCCCGGCACCGTCCCGACCGTGGAGGAGTCGCGGCTGGGCTCGCCGCTGGTGCCCGGCGGGGAGCCCGCCGCCCGGCAGTTCCTGCGCGCCGCCGGGTTCGAGCCGCTCGTGGACGGGTTCTCCGAGCGGCTGTGCGCGGCGGCCACCCTGGCCGAGGCGCTGGAGGTGGTCCGCACCGGCGGGCAGGAGCTGTGGGACACCGCCGTCGCCCGCGCCCAGGGGCGCCTGGAGATCGGCACGATCGACCGCTACGACGACCGCCCGCTGTACTGGGCGCGCACCACGATGAGCGCGGCGGTGCGCGCGCTGCAGGCGGAGTACCTCACCAGCGGCCTGCAGCGCCAGGGGCTGCTGCACACCCTGGACCGCACCAGCCGCGGCATCTCCTCCGTGGCCTGGTCCACCGAGGAGCCCGGCGCCACCCGCGTGGTCATCAGCGGCTTCGACACCTACAGCCTGGACAGCAGCCTGCGGAACTCCAACCCCTCCGGGGCCACCGCCCTGCAGCTGGACGGGCGCACCGTCCCCACGCCCGCCGGGCCGGTCACCGTCGAGGCCGTCGTGCTGCCGGTGAACTACACCGACTTCGACCAGGGCGTCGTGGAGGACGCCTTCGGCCCCGTCCTGCGCACCGGCGAGGACCGCGCGGACATGATCATGACGATCAGCCAGACCGGCCGCGGGCGCATGGACGTCGAGCAGTGGGCGGCCAACGCCCGCGGCGGGTCCCCGGACAACAACCGCAACCAGCAGTTCGGGCCCGTCTCGCGGCCCTCGCACTGGCCGCAGCCTGCGGACTCGCCGGAGTGGATCGAGACGACCCTGCCGTACGAGGCGATGATCGCCGCCGGCACCGGGCCGTGGCCGGTGCGGCTGAACGACGGGATCTGCGAGTGGCCCGCCGGGACCTGGCCGGACCCCACCGCGCTGCGCTGCGCCGACGACCCCTCGCCGGGCAGCACCGCCGGTTCCGGCCCCGGCGGCAGCTACCTGTCCAACGAGAGCATGTACCGCTCGAACCGGCTGCGGATCGGGATGCAGGCGTGGGACGTGCCCGGCGGGCACCTGCACGTCTCCGCCCTGGAGTACCCGCAGGACCCGGCCGCGCTCACCGACGCCGCGTTCGAGGCCGACCGCCGCGCCGTCGTGGACCAGACGGTCGCGCTGGTCACCGCCGCCGGCGCCGCCGTGCGCGCCACCCGCCCCGCCCCGCCGTGGACCGCGCCGTGAGCAGCCCCGCCCCCGCGCGCGCCGAGCGGACCCCGAAGACCTCCCGGACCCTGCTCGGGGCCATGTTCCTCATGGCCACCAGCGCCATCGGCCCCGGCTTCATCACCCAGACCACGACGTTCACCGCGCAGCTGGGCGCGGCGTTCGCGTTCGCCATCGTGGTGAGCATCCTCGTCGACGTCGCGCTGCAGCTGAACGTGTGGCGCGTCATCGGCGTCTCGGGGCTGCGCGCGCAGGAGCTCGGCAACCGGGTGCTGCCCGGCGTCGGATGGGTGCTCACCGCCCTGGTGGTGCTGGGCGGGCTGGTGTTCAACATCGGCAACGTCGCCGGCGCCGGGCTGGGCCTGGACGCGCTGCTCGGCCTGGACACCCGCTGGGGAGCGGCGCTGTCGGCGCTGCTCGCGGTGGCGATCTTCCTCAGCCGGGCCGCCGGGGCCGCCCTGGACCGCATCGTCGTCGTCCTGGGCCTGGTGATGATCGCGATGACGGCCTACGTGGCGGTCGTCTCCGATCCGCCCGTCGGCGCCGCGCTGCGCAACGTCGTGGCGCCGGAGACGGTCGACCCGCTGGCCATCACGACCCTCATCGGCGGGACCGTCGGCGGTTACATCACCTACGCCGGCGCCCACCGCCTGGTGGACGCCGGCGTGACGGGGCCGGAGAACCTGCGCAGCATCAGCCGCGGTTCCGTCAGCGGCATCCTCGTCACCGCCGTCATGCGCGCGCTGCTGTTCCTGGCGGTGCTCGGCGTGGTCGCCGGCGGCACGGCGCTGGCGGCGGAGAACCCGGCCGCCTCGGCGTTCCAGGCCGCCGCCGGCCAGGTGGGGCTGCGGGTGTTCGGCGTCATCCTGTGGGCGGCCGCGCTCACCTCGGTGATCGGCGCCTCGTACACCTCCGTCAGCTTCCTCACCGGCTCCTCCACGCCGGTGCGCGTGCGCAACGCCCTGACGGTGCTGTTCATCGTCGTCTCCACGGCGTTCTTCGTCCTGGCCGGCGCGGCGCCGGTGGGGCTGCTGGTGTTCGCCGGGGCGTTCAACGGGCTGATCCTGCCCATCGGGCTCGTCGTCGTGCTGTGGGTGGCGCTGCGCCGGCGCGACCTGCTCGGCGGCTACCGCTACCCGCGCTGGCTGATCGGGACCGGCCTGCTGGCGTGGCTGGTCACCCTGTTCCTGGCCTACCGCTCGCTGTCCACCCTCGGAACGATCTGGAGCTGAACCCCGTGCAGAGCACCGCGAGCGTGGACCTGAACTCCGACCTCGGCGAGAGCTTCAGCCGCTGGACCCTGGGCGACGACGAGGCCCTGCTGGACGTGGTGACCAGCGCGAACGTGGCGTGCGGCTTCCACGCCGGGGACCCCACCGTCCTGCGCCGCACCTGCGAGCTGGCCGCCGCCCGCGGGGTCGTCGTCGGCGCCCAGGTCGGCTACCGGGACCTGCCCGGCTTCGGCCGCCGGTTCATCGACGTGGACCCCGCCGAGCTGGTCAACGACGTGCTGTACCAGGTCGGCGCGCTGGAGGCGTTCGCCCGCGTCGCCGGCACGCGCGTCGCCTACGTCAAGCCCCACGGCGCCCTGTACAACGCGATCGTCCACCACGAGGCGCAGGCCGCCGCCGTCGTGGAGGCCGTCCGGCGCTACGACCCCGCGCTGCCCGTGCTGGGCCTGCCCGGTTCGCGGTTCCTGGACCTGGCCGCCGCGGCGGGCCTGCGCACCGTCGCCGAGGCGTTCGCCGACCGCGCCTACACCCCGGCCGGCACCCTGGTGCCGCGCTCGCAGCCCGGGGCCGTGCTGCACGACGCCGAGGAGGTCGCCCGCCGGTGCGTGCGCCTGGCCACCGCCGGTGAGGTGGTGGCCGTGGACGGCAGCGTCGTGCCCGTGGCCGCGGAGTCGATCTGCGTGCACGGCGACACCCCCGGGGCGGTGGGGATCGCCCGGCGCGTGCGCGCGGCCCTGGAGGAGGCCGGCGTGCGCGTGGCCGCCTCCGCCTGAGGCTCAGCCCGCGGCGGGCGCCTGCAGCACGGCGCTGTTGCCCTCGGCCCAGCTCACGCTCGCGGTCAGGGCCGTGATGCGCCAGCCGGTGCCGCTGCGCCGCAGCCGCACGTCGTAGTGGCCGCCGTTGTGCCACACCGGCGAGCCCAGCGTGCCCTCCCGGCGCAGGTGCGCCAGCACGTTGGCGGTGGCGCGGGCGCGGTCCCCGTCGAGCTCGACGAGCACGCCGGTGGTCACGTGCTGGGTGCTGTCCAGGTGGCCCACCTGCGCGCGCCAGCGCTCGACGAGCTCGGCGCCGCCGAGCGTCTCCGGCTCCCCGCCGAACGGCTGGGTGTAGTCCAGCACCAGCTCCTCGGCGAACACCTCCCGCAGCGCGTCCCAGTCGCGGCGGTCCAGCAGCCAGCTCATGCGGGTCACGGCGTCCTGGACCGCGAGGCGGTCGGCCAGCAGCGCCGCGGGGTCCGCGGGGTTCGCGGGGTTCGCGGGGTCCACGGGGTTCGCGGTGGTCGTGGTCACGGGGGGTCCTCCTGGGTCGGTGCGGGTGCTCGGTGCGGGTGCTCGGTGCGGGCGGTCGGTGCGGGTGGTGCTCAGGCGGGGGTCTCGGCGAGCAGGTCGCGCAGCGCGCGCGGGGGCCGGCCGGTCAGGCGCTGCACGGTGTCGGTGGTGCGGTCCTCGGCGCCGCGGGCGACCGCCCCGTCCAGGGCGGCCAGGGAGCGGGCGAAGGCCTCCGGCGCCCCGGCGGCCACCCAGCGGCGGGTGAGCTCCTCCACGCTGACGGCCTCGTGCCGCACGGTGCGCCCGCGCGCCCGCGAGACCAGCTCGGCCACGTCGGACCAGCTCAGGGCCTCGGGGCCGGTCAGGACGTGCTCGGTGTCGTGGGAGGGCTCGTCGAGCAGCGCGCGCACGGCGACCGCGGCGATGTCGCGCGCGTCCACCAGGGCCAGGCGCCCGCGCCCCGTGGCGGTGACGATGCGGCCCTCCTCGCGGAGGGAGCGGGCCAGCGGGTGCCCGCCGGTGACGTTCTGCTGGAACCAGGACGGGCGCAGGACGGCCCACTCGGGCACGCGCTCGCGCACCAGGGCGTGCACCTCGCCCAGGCCGGGGTCGCCGGCGGCCACCGCGGAGGAGCTGAGCAGCACCGCCCGGCGCAGCCCGGCGCGCAGGGCGGTGTCGAGGAAGGCGTCCACGAGCGGGGCGGGGTCGGCCACGCCGGTGGGGGCCACCAGGTAGGCGCGCCCGGCGCCGGCGACGGCGGCCGCGTGGGTGGCCGGGTCGGCCCAGTCGAAGCGGACGTCGGCGCCGGGGCCGCGCCCGGCGGTGGGGGGGGGGGGGGGGGGGGGGGGGGGGGGGGGGGGGGGGGGGGGGGGGGGGGGGGGGGGGGGGGGGGGGGGGGGGGGGGGGGGGGGGGGGGGGGGGGGGGGGGGGGGGGGGGGGGGGG
>NZ_JBJLSG010000158.1:0-11359 GCF_050871925.1 Kineococcus gurbantunggutensis | reverse complement strand
TGGGTGGTGGGTGTGTCAGTGGGCGGCGCCAGGGGGGGCGGGCGGGGGGGGGGGGGGGGGGGCGGCCGCCGCCCGCGGGCGGGGGGGGCGGGGGGGGGGGCCGGGCCGGCGGGGGGGCCGCCGCGTGAGCATGGGCCTGGGCGAGGGCGCCCTCCTCGGCCTCGTGCAGGGCCTGACGGAGTTCCTGCCGATCTCCTCCAGCGGGCACCTCGCGATCGTGGGCACCCTCGTGGGCGCCGACGACCCCGGCGCCGCCTTCACCGCCATCAGCCAGCTGGGCACCGAGGCGGCGGTCGTCCTGTACTTCCGGCGCGACATCGGCCGCATCGTCAGCCGCTGGGTGCTCTCGCTGACCGGCCGGGTGCCGCGCTCGGACCCCGACGCCCGGATGGGCTGGCTGGTCATCCTCGGCACGATCCCCATCGGGGTGCTCGGCCTGGCCTTCCAGGACCAGATCGAGACGGTGCTGCGCGGCTTCGTCGTCATCGCCACCACGCTGTGGGTGTTCGCGCTGCTGCTGGGCGCCGCGGACCGCTTCGGGCGCAAGGAGCGCACGCTGGACCGGCTCACCTGGAAGCACGGCCTGCTGTTCGGCCTGGCGCAGTCGCTGGCCCTGATCCCGGGCGTGTCCCGCTCCGGGGGCACCATCACCATGGGCCTGCTGCTGGGCTACACGCGCGAGGCCGCCGCCCGCTACTCCTTCCTGCTGGCGATCCCGGCCGTGGTGGCCTCCGGGCTGTTCCAGCTCTACGACGAGCTCAGCGCCGGCGCGAGCGTGGCCTGGGGCCCCACGGTCCTGGCCACGGTCGTCGCCTTCGCCGTCGGCTACGCGGTGATCGCCTGGCTCATGCGGTACATCTCCACGCACAGCTACACGGTGTTCGTGGTCTACCGCCTCGTGCTGGCCGTCGTGGTCTACGCGCTGGTGGCCCTCGGCGCCCTGCCGGCCTTCAACGACGCCTTCACCGCCTGAGCACCGCCCGCCCCGCCCGCCCCGCCCCGCCGGGCGGGGCGGGCGCGCTCACAGCCAGCCGGAGCGCTTGAACGCCCGGTACAGCAGCAGGCTGACCGCGGCCATCAGCAGCAGGCACGCCGGGTACCCCAGGCGCCAGCCCAGCTCCGGCATGTGCTCGAAGTTCATGCCGTACACCCCGGCGATCAGGGTGGGCGCCGCCACCATCGCGGCCACCGCGGAGATGGTGCGCATGTCGTCGTTCTGCCGTACCGACACCTGCGCCAGGTGCGCGTTGAGGATGTCGCTGAGCAGGCGGTCGTAGCCCTCCACGTGCTCCACCGTGCGCACCAGGTCGTCCAGCACGTCGCGCAGCAGGAACACCGCCTGCTCCGGGGAGCCCTCGCCCGCCGCCGCGTGCGCCCCCGTCCCCGCGCCCCGGTGCAGCACCTCCCCGGCGGCCCCGGGCGCCGCCCCGCGCGCGCCGGTGGGGGCCTCGCCGCGCTCGACCAGCGCCCGCACCGGCGCGACCAGCGGCGCCGCGGCCCGGCGCACCTCCAGCACCTCGCGCTTGAGGGAGTAGATGCGCTCGGCGTCGGAGCTGCGCGCGGGGGAGAAGACCTGCTCCTCCATCTCCTCCACGTCCTGCTCCAGGGCCTCGTCGACGCCCCGGTAGCCGCCCACCACGTGCGCCATGACGGCGTGCAGCACCGCCGGCGGGCCCAGCCGCAGCCGGTGCCCGTCGGCCTGCAGCGCCTCGCGCACCGGGCCCAGGTCGCCCGGCTCCCCGCGGCGCACCGTCACCACGAAGTGCTCGGAGGTGAAGACCATCACCTCCCCGGTCTCCACCGCCGAGCGCTCCTCGTAGTACGCCAGCGCCTTCAGGACCACGAACGTCACGTCGTCGAAGCGCTGGATCTTCGGCCGCTGGTGCCCCTGCACGGCCTCCTCCACGGCCAGGCGGTGCAGGTGCAGCGCCTGCGCGACGCCGGCGAACTCCGCGGCCGTGGGGTCCTTGACCCCCAGCCACAGGAAGCCGCGCTCGCCGCGGCGGCAGCGCTCCAGGGCCGCGGCGAGGTCGTCGACCTCCTCGCGCCGGCCGTCGGTGTACGTCGCGACGTCGATGATCACCGGCCCATCGTGCCGCGGGCCGTGCGGCGCCGCCCGCGGGGAGCGCGCGCACCGCCCCCTAGGCTGACGGCCGTGCCGACCCTCCTGCTCGTCCGCCACGGCCGCACCACGGCCAACACCGCCGGCGTCCTGGCCGGCTGGACGCCGGGGGTGCGACTGGACGCGCACGGCGAGCAGCAGGCCGCCGCCCTCGCCCAGCGCCTGGCGCCGCTGCCGCTGGCCGCGGTGGTCTCCTCCCCGCTGGAGCGGTGCCGCCAGACCGCCGACGCGCTGGTCGCGGTGCCCGGCCCCGACGGCCCCCGCCCGGAGGTGCTCGTCGACGACGGCCTGGGCGAGGTGCGCTACGGCGACTGGACCGGCCGGGAGCTGAAGGGCCTGGCCAAGGAGCCGCTGTGGCGCACGGTGCAGGCGCACCCCTCCGCCGCCGTCTTCCCCGGCCCCGACGGCGAGGGCCTGGCCAGCATGCAGCACCGCGCGGTGGCCGCCGTGCGCGAGCACGACGCGCGGGTGTCCGCCGCGCACGGCGAGGACGCCGTCTGGGTGGCCGTCACCCACGGCGACGTCATCAAGGCCGTGCTCGCCGACGCCCTGGGCATGCACCTGGACCTCTTCCAGCGCCTGAGCGCCGACCCCTGCTCGGTGTCCGTGGTGCGCTACGCCCCGCTGCGGCCCTTCGTGCTGCGCACCAACGACTCCGGCGGCGACCTGTCCGGCTTCGCGCCGCGCCGCAAGCGCCGGCGCCGCGGGGCGGCCGGCGCGCGCGGGACCGCCTCCTCCGACGCGGTCGTCGGCGGCTCCACCGGCGCCTGAGCGGCCCGGCGGGCGCGGGCGGCGGGCGCCCGGCGGGCGCGCCCGGTGCGCGGCGCTAGGGTCGCACCATGCCGGTCCACGACTACGACCCGCCCGAGCGGTTCGTCGCAGGCACCGTCGGCGAACCCGGGGCGCGCACGTTCTTCCTGCAGGCGCGCGGCGGCGGCCGGCTGACGTCGGTGGCGCTGGAGAAGGCCCAGGTCGCCGCGCTGGCCGAGCGGGTCAGCGAGCTGCTCGACGAGATCGTGCGCCGCTCCGGCGGGCAGGCGCCCGTGCCGGCGCTGCCGCCGACGGGCACCGAGGACACCGCGCCCCTGGACGTGCCCATCGAGGAGGAGTTCCGGGTGGGCACCATGAGCCTGGCCTGGGACTCCGAGCGCGAGGTCGTCGTCATCGAGTGCTTCGAGGTCGACGACGAGGACGTCGAGGCGGCGCTGGACCCCGACCCCGCCCGCAACCTGCTGCGCGTCTCGCTCGACGGCGCCACCGCCCGGGCGTTCTCCCAGCGCGCCAGCGCCCTGGTCGCCGCCGGGCGCCCGCCGTGCCCGTTCTGCGCCGGGCCGCTGGACCCCGGGGGACACGTGTGCCCGCGCGCGAACGGCTACCGGCGCTGAGCGCCCCGGCGCCCGGCGCGTTCGCCGGCGTGGCCGAGGCCGACGCGCTGGCCCGCCTGGCCACCGGCGAGCTGCAGGTGCGCGGCCGGCTGGCCGACGCCTCCAACGCCACCCTGTACTCCGTGGCCGCCACCCCCGAGGGGGAGCTGGCGTGCGTGTACAAGCCCGTGGCCGGCGAGCGCCCCCTGTGGGACTTCCCCGACGACACCCTGGCGCGGCGCGAGGTGGCCTCCTACGCCGTCTCCGCCGCCACCGGCTGGGACGTGGTGCCGCCCACCGTCTTCCGCGACGGCCCGCTGGGACCGGGCAGCGTGCAGCTGTGGCTGCAGGCGCCCCCCGACGAGGACGGGGACGGCGGCGGGGACGCGGACGACGCGGACGACGCGGACGTGGTCGTCCTGCCGCAGCCCGGCGCCGGGCTGATCGACGTCACCACCGCCCGCGGCGTGCCGCCCGGCTGGCTGCCGGTGCTGCGCGCGGAGGACCACGCGGGCCGCCCCGTGGTGCTCGCCCACGCCGACGACGCGCGCCTGCGCCGCATCGCCGTGCTGGACGCGGTGCTGAACAACGCCGACCGCAAGGGCGGGCACGTGCTGCCCGGCTGGCACGGCGCCGTGCACGGGGTGGACCACGGCCTGACCTTCCACGTCGAGCCCAAGCTGCGCACCGTGCTGTGGGGCTGGGGCGGGGCCGGCCTGCTGGAGGAGGAGCGCGCCGTGCTGGAGCGGCTGCGCGAGGACCTCGGCGAGCGCCTGGGCGAGGTGCTCGTGGAGCTGCTGAGCGTGGAGGAGGTCGTCGCCACCCTCGAGCGCGTCGAGCACCTGCTGCGCGCCGGGCGGCTGCCGCGCCAGCGGGGCCAGCGCACGCTCCCGTGGCCGCCGTTCTGAGCGGCGCCCCCACCCGCGCCGGTGCGCCCGGGCGCGGGTAGGTTCGGCCCGTGCGTTCCTGGCCCGCCCCCGACCCCTCCACCCTGCCTGGCGCCGGTGCGCTGCCCGGCCGCGGCGGGCGGGTGCACCTGCACGACTCCTCCACCGGCCGCCCGCAGCCGGCCGGGCCCGAGAGCGGCACCGCGACGCTGTACGTGTGCGGCATCACCCCCTACGACGCCACGCACCTGGGCCACGCCAACACCTACGTCGCCTTCGACCTGCTGCAGCGCGCCTGGCGCGACGCGGGCCTGGAGGTCACGTACGTGCAGAACGTCACCGACGTGGACGACCCGCTGCTGGAGCGGGCCGCGGCCACCGGCGTGGACTGGGCCGAGCTGGCCGCCTCGCAGGTGGAGCTGTTCCGCGAGGACATGACCGCCCTGTCGGTGCTGCCCCCGCAGCACTACCTCGGGGTGGTCGAGGCCGTGGACCTCGTCTCCGCCGCGGTGCGCGAGCTGCTGGCCGCCGGCGCCGCCTACCGCGTGCCCGGCACCGGCGGGGAGCCGGACGGCGACGTGTACTTCCCCGTCGCGGCCGACCCCGCCTTCGGGGAGGTCTCCCACCTGGACCGCGCGACCATGCTGGCGCTGTCCGCCGAGCGCGGCGGCGACCCGGACCGCCCCGGCAAGCGCGACCCGCTGGACCCGCTGCTGTGGCGGGTGCAGCGCCCCGGCGAGCCCGGCTGGGACGCCGGCGAGCTGGGCCGCGGCCGCCCCGGCTGGCACGTGGAGTGCACCGCCATCGCGCTGCAGCACCTGGGCACCCCGGTGGACGTGCAGGCCGGCGGCAGCGACCTGCTCTTCCCGCACCACGAGATGGGCGCCTCCCACGCGCACGTGCTGCGCCCGCACGCGCAGCCCTTCGCGCGCCTGTACGCGCACTCGGGCATGGTCGCCCTCGACGGCGAGAAGATGAGCAAGTCCCGGGGCAACCTCGTGCTCGTCTCCAAGCTGCGCGCGGCGGGGGAGGACCCCGCCGCGGTGCGCCTGGCGATCGTGGCGCACCGCTGGCGCAGCGACTGGGAGTGGACCGACGCGGTGCTGGCCACCGCCCGCGAGCGCCTGGCGCGCTGGTCGCGGGCCGTCGCCCTGCCCGCGGCGCCCGACGCCGCGCCCGTGCTGGCGGCCGTGCGCGAGCGCCTGGCCGACGACCTCGACGCCCCCGGCGCGGTGGCCGCGGTGGACGCCTGGGCCGACGCCGCCCTCGCCGACGCCGGCGCGGGCACCGACGACGGCGCCGGGGACCTGGTGCGCCGCACCGTCGCCGCGCTGCTGGGCGTGCGCCTGCCCTGAGGCGCCCGCCAGGGGCTCCGCCGGGGCGGGCGGCTCACAGCGCGTCGGCGGTGCCCTCCTGCGCCTGCTCCAGCACGCGCAGCGCGTTGGCGCCGGCCAGGGCCGCCAGGTCCGCGCGCGACCAGCCGCGCCGCGCCAGCGCTTCCAGCAGCCGCGGGTAGCCGGAGACGTCCTCCAGGCCCAGCGGCAGCTCGTCGGTGCCGTCGTAGTCGCCGCCCAGGCCCAGGTGCGCGGGGCCGACGACCTCGCGGGCGTGCTCGACGTGCGCCACGACGTCCTCCAGGGTGGCGCGCGGGCGCGGGTGCGCCCGGAGCCAGCGCCCGAACGCCGCGACGGCGCCGGCGTCCCCGCGCGGCTCGTACGGCCCGCCGGCCAGGCCCAGGCGCCGCTGCTCGGCGGCCGCGGCCGCGCGGTGCGCGGCGCAGGCGGTGGAGACGAACGCGGGCACGAACGTCAGCATGAGCACCCCGCCGTTGGCGGGCAGGCGCTCCAGCACCCCGTCGGGCACGTTGCGCGGGTGGTCGGTGACCGCGCGGGCCGAGGAGTGCGAGAAGAGCACCGGGCGGGTGCTCACGTCCAGCGCGTCGTGCATCGTGCGCTCGTGCACGTGGGAGAGGTCCACGAGCATCCCGGTGCGGTTCATCTCGGCGACGACCTCGCGGCCGAACGCGGTCAGGCCGCAGTCCACCGGCTCGCCGGTGGCCGAGGCCGCCCAGGCGGTGTTGTCGTTGTGCGTCAGGGTCAGGTACGCCACCCCGGCGCGGCGCAGCTGGCGCAGCACCCCCAGCGAGCCGGCCAGGCAGTGCCCGCCCTCGGCGCCGGTCAGGCAGGCCACGCGGCCCTCGGCGACCGCGGCGCGCACCCGCGCCGCGGTGGGCGCCCAGCGCAGCTCCCGCGGGTGCGCGTCCACCAGGCGGTGCACCAGGTCGACCTGCTCGAGCACCGCCACGGCCGCCCGCGGCTCCGGCAGGGTGCTGGGCACGTACACCGACCAGAACTGCGCGCCCACCCCGCCGGCGCGCAGCCGGGGCAGGTCGGTGTGCAGGGCCGGCTGGCCGGTGGCCAGGGACGCCGCGGCCGGCTCGCCCCCGAAGCGCTCGCGCAGCTCCCAGGGCAGGTCGTTGTGCCCGTCGACGACGGGGTGGCCGGCGAGCGCGTGGACGTCGGGGCCGGTGGGCGGGCGGGTGCCGGGGGTGCTCACGCGCCGACGCTAGCGGGCCGCCCGGCAGCGGCGCGGACCGTTGACACCCACGGCCTGCAAGCGTGTAATCGTGTAATGGACGACATCGAGGCGTGGTTCGCCGGGCGGCTGCCCGAGGAGTGGTTCGAGGGGGCCGTCGAGGTCACCGTCGACCGGGAGGAGGTCGTGGTCGTGGGCACGCTGCCCGTGCCCGACGTGGCGCAGGAGGCGCTGCCCAGCGCCGCCGCCGGCCGCGTGGAGCGCTTCCGCGAGGAGACGCGCGCGGCGCGGATGCGCATCGCCGACCAGGCCGAGGAGCGCTTCGGGCGCAAGGTCGCCTGGGGCGCGGCGTGCGGGCCGGTGCGCACCGTCTTCACCAACGTGGCCGTGCCCGTCATGACGCGGCTGCGCCAGCCCGAGCGCCTGGTGCTGGACACCCTCGTGGAGGCGGGCGTGGCCCGCTCGCGCTCGGAGGCGCTGGCGTGGTCGGTCAAGCTCGTCGCCCAGCACGAGGGCGACTGGGTTCGCCAGCTGCGCGACTCGCTGGGGGCGGTGCGCGCCGCGCGGGCGGCCGGACCGCGCGTCTAGGCCCTCAGCGCTGCTGCTGCTGGTGCTCGGCGAGCTGCTGCTGCACCACGGCCTGCAGCTGCTGCAGGGCGCCCGGGCCGAGCTGGCGCACCTCGCCCTCCAGCCGGCGCAGCGCGTGCGGGTCCTCCCGCAGCCGCTCGGAGCTCTGCAGCAGCACCGTGCCGGCGCCGGTGAAGTCGTACTGGCGCTCCTCGCCGGAGCGGGTGCCGAACAGCGCCCCGCGCGCGGCGCCCAGGAAGTGCCCCATCCAGCCGGCGTCGAAGTGCAGCGCCGGCGCCGGGCAGTCCGCCCAGCCCACCAGCGCCTCGGGGTCCACCCGCACCGGCGGCTCCACGAAGACCACCGGCCCCGAGGAGCCGGCCAGGAACCTCCCCGTGCCGATCAGGGTGAGGAACCCCGGCACGATGGACTCCTTCAGCTCCAGGCCCGCGTCGAAGGCCAGCAGGTTCGCCGCCCGCACGGTGAGGTTGCCGTCGTCGAGGTCGTAGGAGTTGATGTCGTAGCCGCGGTCGCCCAGGAGCACGTGGCCCTGCCCGTCCGCCACCACCCAGTCCCGGCTGTACAGCGGGGAGGAGAAGCGCTCGGCCACCAGCGCGCCCAGCGACGTGGCCGTCAGCGGCTCGAAGCGGATCGCGCCGCCCCCGGCGGGGTAGTGCGCGATCATCCGGCCGGTCTGCACGAACAGCGGCCCGCTCAGCCGCACGCAGTAGGCGTGCGCGTTGCCCGGCAGGTTGCCGTGGTCGGGCAGGGTCGACGGGTCGAGCGGCTCGACGCTCACAGCTTCGCCTCCGAGGCCTGGACGTGGACGGTGCCCTCCCCGGACACCCGCAGCTGCACCGCCTCCCCGGACCCGCGGCCCACGGCGTCGCGCCAGGACACCGCCGCGCCGACCTCCACGCGCAGGTCGCCCTCGTGGGCGACGTACGCCTGCGGGTCCACCACGACCTGCCGGCCGCCGGTCACCGGCAGCGCGAACGTGCCGCCGTGGGAGAGCAGCGCGACCGAGCCGCGCCCGGACAGCTGGGTGGTGAACACCCCCTGGCCGGTGACGGCGCCGCGCACCGCCCCGCGCAGGCCGCCCTGCCGGCCCAGGAACACCACCGAGCTCGACAGCGAGGCGTCGTGGGCCAGCAGCCGGTCCGCCTCCACCGACAGCGGCCGGCCGCCGTCCAGCTCCACCACGGTGACGTGGTGGCCGCGGAAGCCGTAGTGCACCGCGCCCTCGCCCTCGGCGACCATCAGCGGCACCGCCTCGCCCTGCAGCCCGCGCGCCAGCGCCGCGGCCACCCCGCCGCCGTAGGCCCCGCCGCCCGGGCCGGCGGAGACGGGGGAGAAGCGCACCCGCCCGGTGACGGCCAGCATCGCCCCGCGCCGGGCCAGGACCTCCCCGCCCGGGCGCACCTGCGCCAGCACGACCTTGGAGGTGACCGCGGTGAACGTCACGAGCGCTCCTCCGGCTGGACGAAGACGGTGCCGTGCCCCTCGAAGCGCAGCGAGAACGCCTCCCCGGAGGACTCCCCGACCAGGGCGCGCCAGGACACGTCCGTGACGAACGACTGGCGCAGCTCGCCCAGGGAGCCGACGTAGGCGTCCGGGTCCACCACCAGCGGGGTCTGCGGCGTCACCCGCAGCGCGATCGGCGGCCCGCCCAGCGACAGCAGCGCCACCCGGCCGTGGCCGGTGACGGTGGTGGTGAACAGCCCCTGCCCGCTGGAGGCGCCCTGCAGGCCGGTGAAGGCCACGTCGGTGCGCAGGCCCTCCGACAGGCACAGCAGCGACTCGGACTCCACCTTGAGGACCTCGCCCGCCAGCTCCAGCAGCAGCACGTGCCCGGCCTCCACGGCCAGGTGCACGCTGCCGCGGCCGCTGACCTCCATCAGCGGCAGCGACTCCCCGGCCACCCGCTGCTTCAGCGCCGCCCGCAGCCCGCCCCCGCCGCCGACGCCGGCGTTCCGGAAGGAGACCTCGCCCTCGCTGGCGACCATCGAGCCGGTGCGCGCGCGCACCGCGCTGCCCCGGCCGCCGTCCAGGTCCACCACCAGGACCCGCGGCGTCCGCAACCGCCAGCTCACCCGCGCCTCCAGCGTCCGTCGTGACCGGGCGCCCATCATGGCGCCCGCCGCACCCCCCGCGCGGGTGCGCGCGGGGCGTGTCGGCGCCGCCTCAGCCGCGCCGGGGGCCGTCGTCGCGGCGCGGCGGGTCGTCGCGCCGGCGCAGGTAGCGCTCGAACTCGCGCGCGATCGCCTCGCCGCTGGCCTCGGGCAGGTCCGCGGTGTCCTTGGCCTCCTCCAGCTGCTGCACGTACTCGGCGATCTCGCTGTCCTCCCCGGCCAGCTCGTCCACTCCGCGCTCCCAGGCGCGCGCGTCCTCGGGCAGGTCGCCGAGGGGGACCGACACGTCCAGCAGCTCCTCCACGCGGTGCAGCAGCGCCAGCGTGCCCTTGGGCGAGGGGGGCTGGCCCACGTAGTGCGGCACCGCCGCCCACAGCGACACCGACGGGATGCCCGCGCGCGCCACGGCGTCCTGCACGACGCCGACGATGCCGGTGGGGCCCTCGTAGCGGGACGGCTCGATGTCCAGCTGCTCCACCAGGTCCGGGTCCTCGCTGCTGCTGGTCACCGGCAGCGGGCGGGTGTGCGGCACGTCGGCCAGCAGCGCGCCCAGCGTCAGCACCAGGCTCGCGCCCACCGAGCGGGCGTGCTCGACGACCTCCGCGGCGTAGGTGCGCCAGCGCATCGACGGCTCGATGCCCCGCACCAGCAGCACGTCGCGCGAGGCGTCGGGCAGGCGGGCGTACGACACGCGCGTGGTGGGCCAGGTCAGCCGCCGCCGGCCGTCCTCGTCGTAGTGGACGGTGGGCCGGTTCACCTGGAAGTCGTGGTACTCCTCGGGGTCGAACTCGGCGAGGTCCGTGGCGCCCCACACCTCGTGCAGGTGCGCCACCGCCTGGCTGGCGGCCTCCCCGGCGTCGTTCCAGCCCTCGAAGGCCGCGATCACCACGGGGTCGCGCAGCACCGGCGCCGCCGGCCTCGCGTCGTCAGGCTGCTCAGGCACCCCCCAACCCTAGACTCACGCCCCGATGCCCACCGACACGCCGACCCCCGACACCCCGACCGCGCCCGCGCGCCCCGCCGCCGTCCTGTGGGACATGGACGGCACGCTGGTGGACACCGAGCCGCACTGGATCGCCGCCGAGCACGCCCTGATGGCCCGCCACGGCGCGAGCTGGTCGCACGAGCAGGCCCTGCAGCTCGTCGGCAGCGCGCTGCCGGACTCCGGCCGCCTGCTGGCCGCGCACCTGGCCGCCGAGGCCGGCGTGCACCTGGACCCCGCCGCCATCGTGGAGGAGCTGATCGCCGAGGTCGTGCGCCAGGTCTCCGCGAGCGTGGTCTGGCGCCCCGGCGCCCTGGACCTGCTGCGCGCCCTCGGCGAGCACGGCGTGCCGTGCGCGCTGGTGACGATGTCCTACCGCTCGCTGGCCGGCACCGTGGCCGCCCTGGTGCCCGGCGCCTTCGCGGTCGTCGTGGCCGGCGACGAGGTGGCCCGCGGCAAGCCCGCCCCCGACCCCTACCTGCGCGCGGCCGAGCTGCTGGGCGTGGACCCGGCGCGGTGCGTGGTCCTGGAGGACTCCGCGCCCGGGGTGGCCTCCGGCGAGGCCGCCGGCTGCCGGGTGGTGGCCTGCCCGCACATGGTGCCCATCCCGCCCGCCCCCGGGCGCAGCCGGGTGCGCTCGCTGGCCGAGCTCGACGTCGACGCGCTGGGCGCGGTGGCCGCCGGGCGGGTGCTCGACACCCTCGCCGGCTGAGCCGCCCGGCCCCTCACCCCCACACCCCGCCGCCGCGCCCGTCCCGGGCAGCGGCGGC
>NZ_JBJLSG010000157.1:0-11444 GCF_050871925.1 Kineococcus gurbantunggutensis | reverse complement strand
CCACCGCGTGCGGTGGGGGCGCGGGCCGTGCTCGTCGCCCCGGGCGGGCTCAGGCGACGTTGACGTTCTGCCCCGGCGGGGCCGACTCCAGCCACGAGGCGAAGCCCGTGTAGGCGTCGGTGCTCATCGCCAGCTCCAGCTGCTCACCGCCGTGCCGGCACTCCACGACCAGGGCGTCGGGCTGGACCGCGAGCCGCTCGTGGCCCTCGGCGTCCCGGCGCCGGGTGACGTCGAGCGCCCCCCGCGCGAAGGAGCGCGAGGGGCGCGGCGACAGCGAGAACGTGCGGTACCAGTCCAGCCGGTCGGTCTCGTAGCGCGCCACGCCGAGGGCCCAGCGACGGGTCCCCGGCTGGCGCACCGAGCAGTCGAACGTGCCCAGGCGGCCGGTGAGCCGGCGCCGGCGCACGACGACGAGGACCAGGCACACCAGCGCGACCAGGGCGCAGGCGCCCGCCACCTCCAGGGACAGCAGCAGCTCGCGCACGGCCGGTCAGGTCCTCCCGACTCTTCCCGTCAGAGGGCCTCGGCGGGCCGACCGGCGCCCTCGGTGACCGTCTCGGCCACGATGGTCACCCGGTCGGAGTCGACGGAGAAGAACCCGCCGTCCACGTGGACGGTGGTGCCGCCCCCGGGTCCGGAGACGGACACCTCCCCGTCGGCGAGCACGGCCAGCAACGGCTCGTGCCCGGCCATGATGCCGATCTCGCCGTCGACGGTGCGCGCACGCACCAGCGTCGCCTCACCCGACCACACGGACCGGTCGGCGGCGACCAGCTCGACCTGCAACGGCACCCTGCGCTCCTCTGCTGCTCGTGACTGCTACCGGACCCGGAGGTCCGTCAGTCCTGCTTCTGGATCTCGGCCCACTTGCGCTCGACGTCCTCGAGGCCGCCGACGTTGAAGAAGGCCTGCTCGGCGACGTGGTCGAGCTCACCGTCGGCGATCTTGGAGAAGCCCTCGATCGTCTCCTTCAGCGGGACCGTGGAGCCGGCCACGCCGGTGAACTTCTCGGCCATGTAGGTGTTCTGCGACAGGAACTGCTGGATGCGCCGCGCGCGCGAGACGGTGAGCTTGTCCTCCTCGGACAGCTCGTCCACGCCGAGGATCGCGATGATGTCCTGCAGCTCCTTGTTGCGCTGGAGGATCTGCTTCACGCGCACCGCGGTGGCGTAGTGGTCCTTGGAGATGTACAGCGGGTCCAGGATCCGGGAGGTCGAGGCCAGCGGGTCCACCGCGGGGTACAGGCCGCGCGAGGCGATCTCGCGGGAGAGCTCCGTGGTGGCGTCCAAGTGCGCGAACGTCGTCGCCGGCGCCGGGTCGGTGTAGTCGTCCGCGGGGACGTAGATCGCCTGCAGCGAGGTGATCGAGTGGCCGCGGGTGGAGGTGATGCGCTCCTGCAGCACGCCCATCTCGTCGGCCAGGGTCGGCTGGTAGCCCACCGCGGAGGGCATGCGGCCCAGCAGGGTCGACACCTCGGAGCCGGCCTGGGTGAACCGGAAGATGTTGTCGATGAAGAGCAGCACGTCCTGCTTCTGCACGTCGCGGAAGTACTCCGCCATCGTCAGGGCGGACAGCGCCACGCGCAGGCGGGTGCCCGGCGGCTCGTCCATCTGGCCGAAGACCAGCGCGGTCTTGTCGAAGACGCCGGCCTCGGCCATCTCGCCGATGAGGTCGTTGCCCTCGCGGGTGCGCTCGCCGACGCCGGCGAACACCGACACGCCGCCGTGGTCCTGCGCGACGCGCTGGATCATCTCCTGGATGAGGACGGTCTTGCCGACGCCCGCACCGCCGAACAGGCCGATCTTGCCGCCCTGCACGTACGGGGTGAGCAGGTCGATGACCTTGATGCCGGTCTCGAACATCTGGGTCTTCGACTCGAGCTGGTCGAAGCTGGGCGCCTTGCGGTGGATGGGCCAGCGCTCGGTGACCTCGAGGCGCTCGCCCTCCTCCAGGTTCAGGCAGTCGCCGATGGCGTTGAAGACCTTGCCCAGGGTGACGTTGCCGACGGGCACCGAGATCGGCGCGCCGGTGTCGGTCACGGGAGCGCCGCGGACCATGCCGTCGGTCGGCTTCAGGGAGATGGCCCGGACCATGTTGTCGCCCAGGTGGGAGGCCACCTCGAGCGTCACGAGCGAGGTCTGGCCGCCCATGGTCACCTCGACGGTGAGGGCGTTGTTCTGGTCGGGCATCGCGTCGGCCGAGAACTCGACGTCGACGACGGGCCCGATGACTCGGGCGATGCGGCCGGTCGCACCCTTGCTGGTGCCGGCCGGCGTCTCGGTGGCGGTGGCGGTCATGTCGCTCCTCGGAGTTCCTTCGTCGAGTGAGTGCGTGCGGGGTGCGGGCGTCAGCCGCGGGAGCCGGAGGAGGCCAGTGCGTCGGCGCCACCGACGATCTCGGTGATCTCCTGGGTGATGTCCGCCTGGCGGGCGTTGTTCGCCAGCCGCGTGAGGCTCTTGATGAGCTCGTCCGCGTTGTCGGTGGCGGACTTCATGGCCCGCTGGCGGGCGGCGAGCTCGGAGGCCGCGGCCTGCAGCAGGCAGTTGTAGATGCGGCTGTTGACGTACTGCGGCAGCAGCGCGTCCAGCACCGCCTCCGGGCTCGGCTCGAAGCTGTACAGGGGCGTGAGCTCCCCGTCCTGCCCGCCGGCGGCGGAGCCCTCCACGACCTCGAGCGGCAGCAGGCGGATGACGCGCGGCTCCTGCGTGACCATGTTCACGAAGTGCGTGTAGACGACGTGGATCTCGTCGACACCGCCCTCGGCCGCCTCGCGGCCGAAGTCGGCCACGAGGCGCTCGCCGATCTCCTTGGCGTTCTCGTACCGCGGGGAGTCGGTGAACCCGGCCCACTCCGCGGTGATGTCGCGGCGGCGGAAGCGGTAGAAGGACGCGGCCTTGCGGCCCACGAGGTACGGCGAGACCTCCTTGCCCTCCTCGCGGAGGGTGGCGTTGAGGCGCTCGCCCTCGCGCAGCACGCTGGAGGAGTACGCGCCGGCCAGGCCGCGGTCCGAGGACAGCAGCAGGACCGCGGCGCGCCGCACCTGCGGCTTCTCCGTGATCAGCGGGTGGTCGAGCGAGGCGTTGGACGCCGCCGCCGACACCGCGCGGGTGAGCGCCCGGGCGTAGGGCGTCGACGCCCGGACGTTCGCCTGCGCCTTGATGATGCGCGACGCCGCGATCAGCTCCATCGCGCGGGTGATCTTCTTGGTCGCCTGGACCGAGCGGATCTGCCGCCGGTAGGCCCTCAGCTGGCCTGCCATGTCCTGCTCCTCTTCCCTGCTCCGCTCGGTCCCTGCCGTACCTGTCCGGGTCGCGTCAGCCGCGAGCCGCGGTCGCGCCGCCGCGGTTGGTGGTGATGCGCTCCTGGGAGATGTCGTCCGCGTCGGTGCGGCCCTCGTCGACGTCCGCCGGCGCGCCGCCGTCGGCCGAGGAGGAGAACTGCGGCTTGAAGGCGTCGACCGCCTGCTGCAGCTCGGCCTTGGCCCCGTCGGAGAACTGCTTGGTCTCCCGGATGCCCTGCATCACGCCGGGGTGCTGGCGCTTGACGTACTCGAGGAACTCGCGCTCGAAGCGGCCGATGTCGGCGACCTCCACGGAGTCCAGCTGACCGGTGGTGCCGGCCCAGATCGAGACGACCTGCTCCTCCAGCGAGTACGGGGTGTACTGCGGCTGCTTGAGCAGCTCCACCAGGCGCGCACCGCGGGCGAGCTGGCGGCGCGAGGCGGCGTCGAGGTCGGAGGCGAACATCGCGAACGCCTCCATCGCGCGGTACTGCGCCAGGTCCAGCTTCAGCGTGCCGGAGATCCCCTTGATGGCCTTCGTCTGCGCGGCGCCGCCGACGCGGGACACCGAGATGCCGACGTCGATGGCGGGGCGCTGGTTGGCGTTGAAGAGGTCGGACTGCAGGAAGATCTGCCCGTCCGTGATGGAGATGACGTTGGTGGGGATGTACGCCGAGACGTCGTTGCCCTTGGTCTCGATGAACGGCAGGCCGGTCATCGAGCCGCCGCCGAGCTCGTCGGACAGCTTCGCGCAGCGCTCCAGCAGGCGGGAGTGCAGGTAGAAGACGTCGCCGGGGTACGCCTCGCGGCCCGGCGGGCGGCGCAGCAGCAGCGACACGGCGCGGTAGGCCTCGGCCTGCTTGGACAGGTCGTCGAAGACGATGAGGACGTGCTTGCCGCTGTACATCCAGTGCTGGCCGATGGACGAGCCGGTGTACGGGGCGAGGTACTTGAAGCCGGCCGGGTCGGACGCCGGGGCGGCGACGATGGTCGTGTACTCCATCGCGCCGGCCTCCTCCAGCGAGCGGCGCACGGAGGCGATCGTCGAGCCCTTCTGGCCGATGGCGACGTAGATGCAGCGGACCTGCTGCTTCGGGTCGCCGCTCTCCCAGTTGGCCTTCTGGTTGATGATCGTGTCGATCGCGATGGCGGTCTTGCCGGTCTGGCGGTCGCCGATGATGAGCTGGCGCTGGCCGCGGCCGACCGGGATCATCGCGTCGATGGCCTTGATGCCGGTCTGCAGGGGCTCGCGGACCTCCTGGCGCTGCACGACCGAGGGGGCCTGCAGCTCCAGCGCGCGGCGGGCCTCGGCCTCGATCGGCCCGAGGCCGTCGATGGGGGCGCCCAGCGGGTCCACGACGCGGCCCAGGAAGGCGTCGCCGACGGGGACGGAGAGGACCTCCCCGGTGCGGTGGACCTCCTGGCCCTCCTCGATGCCGGAGAAGTCGCCCAGGACGACGACGCCGATCTCGCGCACGTCGAGGTTCTGGGCCAGGCCCAGCGTGCCGTCCTCGAAGCGGAGCAGCTCGTTCGCCATCACCGAGGGCAGGCCCTCGACGCGGGCGATGCCGTCGCCGGCCTCGCTGACGCGCCCGACCTCCTCGCGCGCGGCGGTGCCGGGGTCGTACGACGCCACGAAGGCGTCGAGAGCGTCCCGGATCTCCTCCGGGCGGATGGTCAGCTCGGCCATGGGATGCCCTGCTCTCCTTCTCGGGGTGCTGTCTGTGGTGCCAGCGGGTGGTGCCCGTGCGCGTGGCGGGTGCTCGGTCCCGGCGGAGCCGGACCGCCGAGCGGCGGTTCAGTGCGTGCTTCGACCCATTGTCCCCCCGATCGGGGGGACCGGTCGACCGAGCCGCCGCCCGTTCGCCGTCGGCTCAGCCGGCGAGGCGGCGGCGGGCGTCGGCGAGCCGGGTGGAGACGGCGCCGTCGATGACGTCGTCGCCGATGCTCACCCGCAGGCCCCCGACCAGCTCGGGGTCCACGTCGACGTTCAGGCGCACCGGGCGGCCGTACTGGCGGCGCAGGGCCGCGGCGAGCCGGTCGTGGTGCTCCTGGGTCAGCGGCCGGGCGCTCACGACGTGGGCGACCAGCTGCTCGCGCCGGCGCGCGACGACGCCGACGTACTCCTCCAGCAGCCGCTCGGCGCGCACGCCGCGCGGCGAGACCGCCACGCGGCGGGCCAGCTGGATCGCCTCCGGGGTCGCCCTGCTGAGCAGCAGCCGCGACACCAGGGCCGCCCGGTTGGCGGGCGGGGCGCTCCGGTCGGCCAGCGCGTCGCGCAGGCCGGGGTTGCCCGCGACGGTGCGCGAGAACCGGAAGAGCTCGTCCTCCAGGGCGTCCAGGTGCCCCGAGCGCTCGGCCTGGACCGCCACGGCCGCCACCGCCAGCTGCTCGCAGGCGTCGGCGATGTCGCGGGTGCCGCCCCAGCGGCCGGTGGCCAGGGCGGCGACCGTCTCGACGGCGGCCGGCGAGACCTTCGCCCCCAGCACGGCGCGCACGAACGCGGCCTTGGCCGCCCCGTCGCGCGCCGGGTCGGTCAGCGCCCGGCGCAGCCCGATGGACTCGTCGAGCAGCGAGGTGACCGCGAAGAGGTCCTCGCCGGTGCGCCCGGCGTCGGCCCCGGCGGCGGCCAGCTGCGCCTCGAGGACCTCCTGCGCGCGGGCGAGGCTGATCCGCGCCGCGCCGCTGTCGAGATCGGTCATCGGGTCGTCACGCCCTGCGGGCTGGACTCGAGCTCCGCGAGGAAGCGGTCGACGACGCCGCTCTGGCGCGCCGGCTCCTGCAGGGACTCCCCGACGATGCGGGAGGCCAGGTCGGTCGCCAGGCGGCCGACCTCGGCGCGCAGCTGCGCCGCGGCCTGCGCGCGCTCGGCCTCGATCGTGGCGCGGGCGGACGTGGTGATCCGCTCGGCCTCGGCCTGGGCCTGCTCGCGCATCTCGGCGATGATCGCCGCGCCCTGCTGGCGGGCCTCCTCGCGGAGGCGGTTCGCCTCGCCGCGGGCGTCGGCGAGCTGCGCCTTGTACTGCTGCAGCGCGGCGTTGGCCTCGGCCTGCGCGCGCTCGGCCTTCTCGACGCCGCCCTGGATCGCCTCGCGGCGCTCCTCGAAGGCCTTCTCGAGCCGCGGCACGACGACCTTGGCCACGAGCAGGTAGAGCAGGGCCAGGAAGACGAGCCCGGCGATGAGCTCGCCGGGGTGCGGCAGGACGGGGTAGGCGGTCTCCCAGAAGCCGCCTTCCTCCTCGGCCGCGGCAGCCATCACCCACGCGGGCATGTGCGCTCCTTAGCTGTCAGTGACTGGCGAGGGGACCAGCGGTCAGCTGCTGACACCCGGGTTGATGAAGGCGAGGACGAAGCCCAGGATCGCGAGCGCCTCGGCGAGCGCGAAGCCCAGGATGGCGATCGGCTGCAGCATGCCGCGCGACTCGGGCTGGCGGGCCACGCCGTTGATGTAGGCGGCGAAGACGAGACCGACGGCGATGGCCGGGCCGATCGCGGCGAGGCCGTAACCGATGACGTTGAGGCTTCCACCCATGGTGTGGATCGTTCCTTTCTCGGACCGGCGCCGACGGCCCCGGAGTCGTTGTGGTGCGGTGGGTCAGTGCTCGTCGGCGAGGGAGCCGGCGATGTACGTGGCGGTGAGCAGCACGAAGATGTACGACTGCAGCACCTGGATCAGGAGCTCGAAGAACGACATCACCAGGCCGAACAGGTAGGAGACGACGCCCGCGGCGGGCAGCAGTCCCTCCCCGTGCAGCAGCAGGTACTCGCCGCCGAGGAACAGCACGAGGATCAGCATGTGACCCGCGAACATGTTCGCGAAGAGTCGCACCGCCAGCGTCAGCGGGCGCGAGACGAAGTAGGTGAACAGCTCCAGCAGGTAGACGACCGGCACCAGGAAGACCGGGACGCCCGCCGGCATGAGCGACTTGAAGTAGCCGCCCAGGCCCTTCCGCTTGATGCCGATCGCGTGGTAGAGCACGAAGACCACGAGGGTCAGGGCGATCGGGAAGCCGATGCGGCTCATCGTCGGGAACTGGATCGGCGGGATGACCCCGGCGACGTTGTTCACGAGGATCAGCACGAACATCGTGAAGAGCAGCGGGACGTAGCGGAGGAACTCCTTGGACCCGATGATGTCCCGGGCCACGCCGTTGCGGACGAAGCCGTAGAGGCCCTCGACCACGAACTGCTTCTTGTTCGCCGGCACGACGGTGAGCCGCTTGGTGGTCGCCAGCAGCAGCGCCGAGATCACCACGACGCTCAGCGCCATGACGAACATCGGCCGGGTGATGGCGAAGTCGCCGTTCCCGATCAGGGGCTGCCAGAAGTCGCCGGGCGTGGGAGCCTCGAAGGTCTCCCCCCCAGCGGTGGCGAGCGTGGACAGGCTCACAGCGTCTCCTCCGTACGAACGCCAGTGTGTGGACGGGGGGCAGGCACGGTGCGCCGGAGGCCCGCCCGCGCTGTGCGCGGGCTGGGCATCACTTGCGCGAACCGTACCGGAACCACACGTAGTAGATGCTCAGCGCCATGCCGCCGAGGCTGCCGACGACGGCCAGGAAGGACGTCTCCAGCCACCGGTCGAGCAGCAGGCCGAGCAGCCCGAAGCCGACGATCCCGGAGATGAGGTACGACGCGGCGTTCCAGGCCACGCTGTCCTGCAGCCTGGCCTCCTCGCGCGCGTCCTCGTCCGGCCGCCTGTCCTCGGGCATGGTGGTGCGAACGGTAGCAGTCGGGCACGTCAGCTCCCCGCACCGGAACGGCCGTGCCGGAGGTCGAACACCGGCAGGCGCAGGTGGCGGAAGGCGACGCACGCGGCGGCGCTCCAGGCGACCGTGCACACCGCGGCCGAGGCGGCCGCGGCCGCCCCGTCCACCCCGGGCAGGTCGCGCAGCACGAGCACCGCGGTGGCGAGCACCGTGACCTTGAAGAGGTAGACCAGGAGGGCCAGCGCGAGGCTCAGCCCGGGCTCGACGTGCTTGACCACGCGCAGCAGCAGGAACGTCGAGGCGAGGAAGACGGTGGCCAGGCCGCCGCCGACCAGCGCCCCCAGCGCCGTGGAGGTGCCCCACAGCGCCCCGACGCCCGTGCCGGCGAGCCAGACGACGACGACCGGGGGCAGCGCTCGGCGCGGGACGACGCTGAAGACGTCGTCGGCACTGCTGGTCACGGCGGCTGCTCTCTGTCGTCGGCGGGTCGTCCGGGGTTCGGCTCGTCGGCGCGTCCGCGGCTCACCCGTGCAGGGGCCGGGCGGACTTCGTGAAAGCTATCACGAGACGAAGGGTCTCCTACGCACCGTCGTGGACGACCGGGCCCGCGCGGCGGGCCCGCCCGGGCCCGCGCCGGCCGGCTCAGGTGCGGGTCGTCTCCGCCGGTCGGGCCGGGACCGCCTCGCCGCTGCGCCGGGCCGGGCGGCGGTGCGAGCGGCGCCACAGCACCGGCCCGAACGTGAAGGCCAGCACCACGCACCCGGCGCCCAGCGCCACCGCCAGGGCCTGCACCAGCGGCAGGAAGGCGTACGAGGCCGCGCCGAAGCTGAGGAACGCCGCCCACGAGTACATGACCAGCACCGCCACCCGGTGCGAGTGCCCCATCTGCAGCAGCCGGTGGTGCAGGTGCTTCTTGTCCGGGTGCCAGAACGCCTTGCCCGCCCGGGTGCGGCGCACCACGGCCAGCAGCATGTCCCCCAGCGGCACCAGCAGCACCGCCACGGGCAGCACCAGCGGGAAGAACGCCGGCGCGATCTCCTCGTCCGCGACCGTCTCCGGGTCCACGGTGCTCGTGGCGGCGATGGTCGCGGTCGCCAGCAGCAGCCCCAGCAGCATCGAGCCGGAGTCGCCCATGAAGATGCGCGCCGGGTGCGCGTTGTGCGGCAGGAAGCCCACGCAGCACCCGACGGTGGTGGCCGCCACCAGCGTGGCCAGCGAGGAGAAGTCGTCGGGGAACTGGCCGCGCTGCAGCGCGTACGAGTAGAGGAAGAAGGCCACCGCGCCGATGCCGACGATGCCGGCGGCCAGGCCGTCCAGGCCGTCGACGAAGTTCACGGCGTTGACCGAGACCAGCACCACGAGGATCGTGATCGCCATCATCGTCGGCGCCGAGAGCAGGGTGACGCCCCCGATGGGCAGCTGCAGCAGGCTGACGCCCTGCCAGCCCATCACCCCGGCCGCGAGCACCTGCCCGGCCAGCTTGGTGACCGCGTCCAGCTGGACGATGTCGTCGGCCACCCCCACCGCGCACACGATCGCCGCCCCCACCAGGACCCACTGCGGCCCCGGGGAGGCGTCGAACACCCTGGAGGTGAAGGGGATGCGGCTGGCCACGAGCAGCGCGGCCCCCAGGCCCAGCAGCATCGCCACCCCGCCCATGCGCGGCACCGGCACCGAGTGCACATCCCGCTCGCGCAGCGGGGTGATCGCGCCGACGCGCTGCGCCAGGCGGCGCACCAGGGGCGTGGTCAGGTAGGTGACGGCCGCGGCCACCACCAGGACCAGCAGGTACGCCCGCACGCGCTCAGCCCCCCGGGGAGGTCTCGGCCCGCTCGCCGCCCGGCCCGTCCCCGGCCCCCGCGGAGCCCGCACCCGCGCCGGCCGCGGGCTCGGCACCGGAGTCGGGCTCGGCCCCGGGGTCCGCCTCGGGTTCGGCCTCGGGTTCGGGGTCGTACCAGCCCTTGGGCACCGCCCGGCGCAGCTCGGCCTCGCTGAGGGCCCCCACGCGCAGCACCCGCAGGGGCCCGTCGGAGGCGTCGACGATGGTGGAGGGGGCGCCCTTGGGGCTGGGCCCGCCGTCGAGGTAGACGCGCACGGACTCCGCGAGCTGCTCCACCGCCTGCTGCGCGGTCGTCGCCGCCGGGCGCCCGGAGAGGTTCGCGCTGGAGACCGCCATGGGGCCGGTGCGCTTGAGCAGCTCCAGCGCCACCGGGTGCAGCGGCATGCGCAGCGCGACGGTGCCGCCGGTGTCGCCCAGGTCCCACGTCAGCGACGGCTGCGCGCGGCACACGATGGTCAGCGCGCCGGGCCAGAACGCGTCCATGAGCTCGCGCACGGCGAAGGGCACGGCGGAGGCCAGCCCGTCCACGGTGCGCACCTCCGGCACGAGCACCGGCGGCGGCATGTTCCGCCCGCGGCCCTTGGCCTCCAGCAGCTTGCGCACGGCGGCCGGCGAGAACGCGTCGGCACCGATGCCGTAGACGGTGTCGGTGGGCAGCACGACGACCTCACCGCGCTTGACGGCGTTCTCCGCCGCGGCCAGGCCTCGCTCGCGCGCCACCGGGTCGGCGCAGTCGAAAGGGGGTCTCACAGGGGCGAGTGTCCCACCGCCGCGCCCGGGCGCCGGGCGGGGCACTCCCCCGGCGCGCCCGGACCCCGCCGCGCCCGGACCCCGCCGCCGCGCCCCTCAGGCCCGGCGGGCGCCGGTGCAGCGCGGCCGGCCCGTCAGGTCCCGGTGCCCGGCCACGTCCCGCCACGCCGGCCCGGCCAGCAGCCGGCGCGCGCCGTGCTCCTGCACCTCGGCGTGCTCGACGACGACGAGGCCGCCGGGGCGCAGCAGCCGGGCGGCGGCCGCCACCACGCGCCGGGGCACCTCCAGGCCGTCGTCGCCGCCGCCGTACAGCGCCAGCTCGGGGTCGTGGCGGGCGACCTCCACCTCCTGCGGCACCGCGCCCGGCGGGACGTAGGGCGGGTTGCTGACGACGACGTCCACGGCGCCGTCCAGGTCGGCGAAGGCGGTGGCGGCGTCGCCCAGGCGCAGGTCCAGCGCGGGCGCCAGCTCGTCGGCGTTGCGCCGCGCCCACGCGTGCGCCATGGGGTCCAGCTCCACGGCGTGCACCCGCGCGGCGGGCACCTCGGTGGCCACCGCCAGGGCGATCGCGCCGGAGCCGGTGCACAGGTCCACCACGACCGGCTGCGCGCCGGCGGTGGCCAGGCGCGCGGCCTCGTCCACGGCGAGCTGGGCGACGACCTCGGTCTCCGGGCGCGGCACGAACACCCCCGGGCCCACGGCCAGCTCCAGCGAGCGGAACGGGGCCCGGCCGGTCAGGTGCTGCAGCGGCACCCGCTCGGGGGGGGGGGGGGGGGGGGGGGGGGGGGGGGGGGGGGGGGGGGCGCGCGCGGGCGCGGCGGGCGGGGGGGGGGGGGGGGGGGGGGGGGGCGGGCGCGGGCGTGCGGGG
>NZ_JBJLSG010000156.1:0-11505 GCF_050871925.1 Kineococcus gurbantunggutensis | reverse complement strand
GCACCGGCCAGCGCCGCGAGCACCGCGGCGGCCAGCGCCCGCGGCACCCCGCTCAGCGCCCCGGGCCCCGCGGCCCGGTGCGCGGCCCGCGCCAGCAGGGCGCCCGCCAGCGTCAGCCCCAGCGCGTGCGCGCCGGCCAGGGCGGTGACGACCCGCCCGGGCGGCAGCAGCGCCGTCCCCGCGAGCATCGCGGCGAGCACCAGGGCCCAGCCGGCGACCGTCCCGGTGGCCGCGGCGCGCCCGGCGCCCAGCGCGTACAGCGCCCGGGTGAGCAGCGCCACCAGCCCGTAGCCCAGCAGCCCCGGCGCGGAGACCGCCAGCGCCAGGGACAGGTCGTCGGTGCGCCCCGAGCCGGCGCGGCCGACCACGAAGACCGTCGCGACGGGCACCGCGGTCGCCGCCAGCACCGCCGCGCCCAGGGAGCTGACCAGCAGCACCGTGCGCACCGAGCGCGCCAGCAGCGGGCGCAGCAGCCCGGTGGCGCCCTCCTCGGCGGCGCGGGCCAGGCGCGGGAAGACGGCCGTGGCCACCGGCACCGCCAGCACCGCGTACGGCAGCAGGAACAGCGTCCAGGCGTAGTTCCAGCGGTTCACCGCCCCGGGCACCGCGCCGTTGCTCAGCAGGAGCACCGCCACCGAGACCACCTGCTGGGCGAGCAGCACCGCCAGCCCCGACAGGGCCAGCGAGCGCAGGCGCGGCCAGTCCCCCGGCGCCGGGCGCAGCGCCGGGCGCCAGCGCACCGCCGAGCGCAGCGCCGGCGCGTGCGTGGCCACCAGGACGACCACGCCCAGTGTCGTGCCCCCCGCGAGCACCGCGAGCGCCGTCGCGGGCACCCCGGCCAGGCCGGCGCGCACCGCGGCGGCGGGCGCCAGGGCGCCGACGAGCAGGTAGGTGGCGCCCACGACGAGGCTGGAGACCAGGGGGGCCGCGGCCGGGGCGGTGAAGCGCTGCTGCGCCTGCAGGGCACCGGCCAGGACCACCGCCACCGCGTACAGCGGCACCTGCGGCAGGAACACCCACAGCATCGCGGCGCCCGTGGCGATGGGGTCCCCGTCGCAGCCGGCCAGCGAAGAGCCGCGCAGCAGCAGCTCCACCAGCGGGCGCGCCAGCGCGGCCGTGAGCGCGGCGACGGCGGTGAGGACCAGCACGCTCCACGTCAGCGCCGCCGAGGCGGTGCGCGAGGCCGCGGCCCGCTGCGCCGGGTCGTCCGAGGCCAGCCGCGCCGACAGCAGCGGCACCAGCACCCCCGCCAGGGCCCCGCCGGCGACGACCTCGAACAGGACGTTGGGCACCTGGTTGGCCGTGGTGTACACGGTCCCCAGGCAGCTGTCGCCCACCGTCTTGGAGAACACCAGGACCCGCCCGAAGCCGGCCAGGCGCGCCGCGACCGTGAGCACGGCGACCGAGGCGGCGGCGGCGGCGATCGAGCGCGCGCCCCTCACGGGCGGCCGAGCCGGTCCAGCTCCCGCAGCAGCGGGGACGCCTCGATGACGCGGCTGAAGCTGACCCGCTCCGAGGCCAGGGTCAGCGCGGTGACGACCGCCAGCGCGGCGGCGCGGCCGGTGCGGTCCCAGCGCGCCAGGCAGGCCACGCCCAGCACGGCGCCCAGGGCGTTGGCCCCGGTGTCGCCCAGCATGCTGCGCCCGGCCAGGTCGTCCGGCAGCACCGGCAGGCAGGCACCGGCGACGGCCGCGGCCAGCGGGCGCGCCCGGGCCGCGCCGGCGCCGCCGGGCGCACCGGTGGCCAGCGAGGCGGCCAGCACGACGGCGAGCTTGCCGGCGCGGCCCGGGCGCAGGTCGAACAGGTTCAGCAGGTTGGCGCTGCCGGCGACCAGCGCGGCGGCCACCGCCGCGTCGGCCAGCTGCCCCGGCCGGCGCGGGCGCCCGCCGGCGCTGAGCACCGCGCACGCCGCACCGGTGGCGCCCAGCCCGAGGACCTTCAGCGCACCGGTGGTCAGTCGGCCGCGGCGCAGCGCGGCCAGGTGCCCGCGCAGGCCCCGGGCCCCCGCCTCGCGCTCCCCGCGCCGCTCGCCGAGGTCGTCCAGGGCGCCGAAGCCCGCACCGCCCACGGCGGCGAGGGCCGCGGCGGCGCGCCACGGCGGGGCGGCGGCACCGGCCGCCGCGGCCACCGCCAGCGCCGCGGCCGGGCCCTCCAGCAGCGTCACCGCGTCACCGCGGTGGTTGCGCCGCTCCCAGCGCGCCGCCCCGCCGGGCGGGTGCCGCGGCAGCCAGCGCGAGAGGGCGCGGCCGGTGCGCACCGCCAGCGCCGCCGCCGCGGCGGTGCGCACGAGCGGCACCGCGCCCACCGGCCGCGCCGACCCCGCCCGCCCCGGCGCGCTCACGGCGCGGCCGCCGGCAGCGGCGGGGCCACGGCCGAGGCGCCGGCACCCGTGCCGTACTGACCGGCGTCCCCGGCCAGCTGCTCGCGCAGGGCGAGCACGACGTTGACCCGGCCGACGGCGGTGTCCAGGTCGTCGACCGTGCTGACCTGACCGGCCACCGCGGAGTCGGCGCGCACCGCGGCGACCGCCCCCGCGCCGTCCGCCGCCTCCGTGGGGCCGGCGACCACCGAGCCCGCGGCGGCCGCGTCGAAGCGCTGCGCCAGCGCCGACCACGCCGCGGAGTCCGCGTCGGCCTGCCCCTCGGTGGCGTCGGGGTCCGCGGCGCCGCCGACCAGCACGACGAGCGTGCCCCGCTGGGTGACCTCGCCCTCGGCCTCCACGAGCCCGGCACCGGTCAGGGTGGTCAGCAGCGCGGCCGCCGCCGGGTCGGTGACCACCGCCTGGGCCGGTTCGCGGGTGACCAGGGCGCGCGCCAGCGCCTCGGCCAGCACGCTGCCGGGGTCGGCGTCGGTGCCGGTGCCCCCGGCGCCGTCGGTGGCCTCCCCGGTGGTCCCGCCGGCACCTGCCGGCGCGGCGCCGAGCTGGGCGCTCAGCTCGGCGGCGGCGCCCGCGCGCACGCCCTGCTGGGCCTGGGCGGTCCACTCGTCCTGGACGGTGACGCGGGCCGAGACGCTCGCCCCGGACTGCTCGAGCACCTCCACGGCGGCGTCGGCCTGGCTGGAGTCCGCCCCCGGCAGCTCGACGACGGCCACGGCGCGGCCGGCGAGCTGGCGCTGCACCACCGCCGGGGCCACGGCCTCGGCCCAGGCGTCCTGCGCCTCGCCGACGGCCAGGGCCTGGTCGCGCTCGGTGCGCAGCTGGTCCTTCTCCTGCGTCAGCTGGCGCACCTGGTCGGTGATCCCGGTGGAGATGCCCTCGTTGAGGGGCCCGGCGCCGAGCACGATGCCGACGGCCAGGGCCAGGAACACCGACACCAGCGAGACCACGTGGTACCGGAAGTCGATCACTGCGTGTCCTGTCGTCGTGGGTGGGGCTCGGGGCGGGCGGTGCTCGTCACGGGCCCCCGCCGGGCACGAGCCCGGTGACGAAGGCCCACGCGTCGTCCAGGCGGGCGCCGGTCACCGCCAGGATCGCCTGCCCCGTGGGCGTCACCGCCAGGGCCGCCACCAGCGCCAGCACGCCCGCCATGACGAGCAGCAGGACCTGCCGGTCCGACACCCGCGAGCGGTACAGCCGGGACACCCCCTTGGCGTCGACGAGCTTGCCGCCCACCCGCAGCCGGGTCAGGAAGGTGCTGGCCATGCCGGAGCGCCCCTTGTCGAGGAACTCCACCAGCGTCACGTGGGTGCCCACCGCCGCGATGAGGGTGGCGCCCTTGTCGTCGGCCAGCAGCATCGCGACGTCCTCGCTGGTGCCGGTGGCGGGGAAGACGACGGCGTCGATGCCCAGCCGGCGCACGCGCTCCAGGCCCGGGGCGCGCCCGTCCCGGTAGGCGTGCACGACGACCTCGGCCCCGCAGCGCAGCGCCGCGTCCGAGACGGAGTCCATGTCCCCGACGATCATGTCCGGCTTCCAGCCGGCCTCGAGGATGGCGTCCGCGCCCCCGTCGACGCCGATGAGGACCGGCTTGTACTCGCGCACGTAGGGGCGCAGCGTGACCAGGTCCTCCTTGTAGTGGTAGCCGCGCACCACGATCAGGACGTAGCGGCCCTCCAGCTGCGTGCGCACCTCCGGCACGCCGACGCCGTCCAGGAGCAGCTCGCGCTCGCGGCGCAGGTACTCCATGGTGTTCGCCGCGAACGCCTCCAGCTGCAGCGACAGCCCCGCCCGGGCCGCCTCCATGTCGGCGGCCACGAGCTCGGGCGTCAGGCGGCGGCCGCGGGCCAGGACCTCCCCGCCGCTGCGCAGCTCCTCCCCGGCCAGCTGCAGGCGCGCCCCCTCGGCCACGGCCGTCATGACCTCCGGCCCCACCGCGTCGAGCACCGGCACGCCCGCCTGCACGAGGATCTCCGGCCCCAGGTTGGGGTAGCGCCCGGAGGTGCTGGCGGAGGCGTTGACCACGGCCGCCGGCCCGCACGCCACGAGCGCCTCGGCCGAGACCCGGTCCAGGTCCAGGTGGTCGATGACCGCGACCTCCCCCGGTCGCAGGCGCTTGGTGAGCGACTTGGTGCGCCGGTCGACGCGGGCGGCGCCCTGCACGGTGCCCGGCGGGACCTGCGGCGCACCACGGGGGGTGTCCACCCGGGCGGGGTCGCGTCCCCACCGGCGCCTGATCACGCTCTCACTCCTCACCCGACGGGCTCGCCCCGTGCGTGCCTGGTCCTGCGGTGCCGGCGGCCGGCGTCAGCCGCCGGAGCGGTCCGCGGCCCGGGTCGATCGTCGCACGCGCGGTGCGCGGGCCCGGCGCGACGGTGCCCGCGGCGGGGCGGCGGCGTGCTCGGCCTCGGCCCGCGAGGAGCGCAGCAGCTCCTCGGCGTGCGCGCGCGCGGTGCCCGACCCGCGCCCGGAGAGCATCCGGGCGAGCTCCTCGACCCGGCCGTCGTCGTCCAGGCGCACCACGCCCGACTCGGTGACGCTGCCGTCGTCGGTCTTGACCACGGTCAGGTGCGCGTCGGCGAACGCGGCGACCTGCGCCAGGTGGGTGACGACGATGACCTGGGTGCTGCGGGCCAGGGCGGCCAGGCGGCGGCCGATCTCGACGGCGGCCCGGCCGCCGACGCCGGCGTCGACCTCGTCGAACACCATCGTCGGCACCGGGTCGGCACCGGCGAGCACGACCTCCAGCGCCAGCATGACGCGGGAGAGCTCACCGCCGGAGGCGCCCTTGGCGAGCGGGCGCGGCCCCGCCCCGGAGTGGGCGGCCAGCTGCAGCTCCACGACGTCGCAGCCGTGCGGCCCGAGCTCCTGACCGGGCCGCACGTCGACGTGCAGGCGCGCGCTGGGCATGGCCAGGGCGGCCAGCTCGGCGGCCACGCGCTCCTCCAGGTCGCGCGCGGCGGCGGTGCGCGCGGCGCTGAGCCGGTCGGCGAGGGCGCGCAGCTCCCCCTCGACCGCGTCGCGCTCGGCGGCCAGCTGCTCCAGGCGCCCGTCGTCGTCCAGGTCGAGCAGGCGGGTGGCCGAGCGCCGGGCCCACGCCAGGACGGCGTCGACGCCCTCGGTGCCGTCGTCGTCGGGCACGGGGGCGTACCGGCGCACCAGCGCGGTCAGCTGCGCGCGCCGCTCCTCCACGGCGGCCAGGCGGGCGGGGTCCGCCTCCAGGCCGGCGGCGTGGTCGGCGACCTCCGCGGAGAGGTCGGCCAGCAGGTACGACAGCTCACCGGCGCGCTCGGCCAGGGCGGCCAGGACCGGGTCGTGCTCGCCGGCCTGGGCCAGCGCCCGGCGCGCCGTCTGCAGCAGCTCGTCGGCGCCCGCGACCGGCCCCTCCTCGCCGGCGGCGCCCTCCCCGGTGAGCGCCTCGTGCGCGGCGGCGGCGGCGACGCGCAGCACCTCCACGTGGGTCAGCCGGCCGGCCTCCTCGCGCAGCGCGACGTCCTCACCGGGCTGGGGAGCCACCCGCTCGACGTCCTCCAGGCCCAGGCGCAGCAGCTCGGCCTCGCGGGCCCGCTCGGCGGCGTGCGCGGCGAGGTCGTCGTGCTCGGCGACCAGGCGGCGCCAGCGCGCCCAGCGCTCGGCGTAGGCGGCGCGGTCGGCCTCCAGGGCACCGCCGGCGAAGGCGTCCAGCACGCGCAGCTGCTGCGCCGCCGAGCGCAGGCGCAGCTGGTCGGTCTGCCCGTGCACCGCCAGCAGGTGCTCGGACAGGTCGGCCAGGACGCCCACGGGCGCGCTGCGCCCGCCCACGTGGGCGCGGCTGCGCCCGGCGGCGGACAGGGTCCGCGCCAGGAGCAGCTCGCCGTCCTCCAGCTGCCCGCCGGCGTCCAGGGCGCGCGCCGCGGCGGGCCCGGCCGGGTCCACGGTCAGCCGGCCCTCCACGGAGGCGGACTCGGCACCGGTGCGCACGGCGGAGGCGTCGGCGCGCTCGCCCATGAGCAGGTTCAGGCCGGTCACGACCATCGTCTTGCCGGCACCGGTCTCACCGGTGATGACGGTCAACCCGGGGCCCAGGGGCAGCCGCGCGTCGCGGATGACGCCGAGCTCCCGGATGCGCATCTCCTCGATCACCGCGCTCAGCCCCCGTCCGGGGTGGTGCGCGGGCCGCGCCAGCCGTGCACGGGCAGCCCGAACTTGGCCACGAGGCGGTCGGTGAAGACGCCGGTGCTCAGCCGGGCCAGGCGCACGTGCTGCTCCGAGCGGCGCACCTCCACGCGGGCGCCCACGGGCGCGGGGAAGGTACGCCGGCCGTCGCACCAGACGACCCCGCCGTCGTCGAGGCTGGGCAGCACCTCCACGCCCACGCAGGACGTGGGCGCGATGACCAGCGGGCGGGCGAAGAGCGCGTGCGCGCTGATGGGCACCACCAGCAGCGCCTCCACCTCCGGCCACACCACCGGCCCGCCGGCGGAGAACGCGTAGGCGGTGGAGCCGGTGGGGGTGGCGGCGATGAGGCCGTCACCGCCGAAGGTGCTCAGGGGGCGGCCGTCGACGTCGACGACCATCTCGACCATGCGCTCGCGGTTGCCCTTCTCCACGGAGACCTCGTTGACGGCCCAGGAGCGGGCGACGACCTGGCCGCCGAGCACCACTTGCACGTCCAGGGTCATCCGCTCCTCGACGCGGTAGTCGCCGGCCACGACGCGGGCGACGGTCTCGGCGACCTCCTCGCGCTCGGCCTCGGCGAGGAAGCCGACGTGGCCGAGGTTGACGCCCAGCAGGGTGGTGTCCGTGCCGCGCACCAGCTCGGCGGCGCGC
Organism: Kineococcus gurbantunggutensis; assembly: GCF_050871925.1. NCBI lineage: Bacteria > Bacillati > Actinomycetota > Actinomycetes > Kineosporiales > Kineosporiaceae > Kineococcus > Kineococcus gurbantunggutensis. The sequence goes on along the minus strand of NZ_JBJLSG010000156.1, from coordinate 4,319 downwards.
AGGATGGTGCCGTCGCCGCCCAGGACGATGACCATCTCGGCGCCCTCGACGGCGCCGTCGAGGTGGCGCTGCTCCACCAGCCGGCGGTCGTCGGCGCCGAGCGCGCCGGCCTCCTCGGGGGTCATCAGGGTGCGCACCCCCGACGCGTGCAGGCCGCGCACCGCGGCGGTCAGCGCCGTCACCGCCTCGGGCCGCCCGGTGTGGGCGAGCACCAGCACGGTGCGCGGACCCGGCCCGCTCACGACAGCCCCGCCTGCGGGCCGTCGGCCACGGCCCGCTGCAGCGCGTCCTCGCGCAGCGGCGGGGCCCCGGCGGACAGGTGCAGGAAGTACTCCACGTTCCCGCTGGGACCGGGCAGCGGGCTGGCCGCGACACCGCGCACCCCGAGCCCGCACCCGGCGGCCGCGCCGGCCACCGCGCGCACCGCGCCGGCGCGCAGGTCGGCGCTGCGCACGACGCCGCCGGCGCCCAGGGCCTCCCGGCCCACCTCGAACTGGGGTTTGACCATGAGCACGTGCTCAGCCTCCGGGGTGACGCACCGCACCAGCGCGGGCAGGACGAGGGTGAGGGAGATGAAGGACAGGTCGGCCACGACCAGCGAGGGCGCGGGGGCGACCTGCTCGGGTTCCAGGGTGCGCACGTTGGTGCGCTCCAGGACGGTCACGCGCGGGTCCTGCCGCAGGGACCAGGCGAGCTGACCGTAGCCGACGTCCACCGCGACCACCTGGGCCGCACCGCGCCGCAGCAGCACGTCGGTGAAGCCGCCCGTGCTGGCCCCCGCGTCCAGGCACCGGCGCCCGGCGACGGCCACGTCGAAGGCGTCCAGGGCGCCGACGAGCTTGTGCGCGCCGCGGCTGACGTAGACGACCTCGTCGTCACGGGTCTCCACGACGATGGCGGAGGCGGGGTCCACCTGGGTGGCCGGCTTGGCCGCGGTGGCTCCCGCGACCTTCACCCGGCCACCGGCGACCAGCTCGCCGGCGTGCTCGCGGGAGCGGGCCAGGCCGCGGCGCACGAGCTCGGCGTCCAGGCGCAGGCGTCGCGCCACGTCACCCCTCCGTGGCGGCCAGGCGCGCGCGCAGGGCCTGGTCGATGCTCGCGTAGACGTCCACGTGCTCGTGCACCCCCAGCGCCCCGAGCCCGTCCAGCCGCTCCAGGGCCGCCTCCAGCGCGCGCTGGGCCGCGTCCTCCTCGGGACTGGGCGCACCCGCCGCCCGGGCGGGCGGCGCGGGCCGGGGCGTCGGGGCGGGGTGCTGGCTCACGCGGGTGAGGCTACAAGCCGTGCCCGACACCCCCGGCCCCCTCGTCCACAGCGGCGGGGGTGTCGGCGCTCACGCTGTGCACGACGGGCGCGACGAGCGCCGGGACGTCCACGCGCCAGTCCTCCTCGAGCCCCGCGTCGCGCACCTGCCAGACAGCCTCGGCGGCCGCGCGCAGCACGTCGAGGCCGTCAGGGCCCGGCGCGGCCACCGCCACGGACGCGCCGCCCGGCCCCAGGCGCACCACCGCCTCGCGGCAGCGGACCACGAGGGCGTCCCGCGAGCGCTCGACGACGGGGCCGGGGTGGGCATCGCGCAGCGAGCGCAGGTCCCGGCCCAGCAGGTGCGGCCGCTCGTGCGGCGCGGCGGCCAGGAGCTCGGGCACGCCGGTGACGCCCGTCAGCACCAGCAGGCCGGTCAGGCCGGCGGTGCGCGCACCCTGCAGGTCGGTGTCCAGCCGGTCGCCGACGACGAGGGCGCGCTGCGCGCGCAGGCGCGCGACCGCCTCGTCGAACAGGGCGCGCTCGGGCTTGCCGCACACCGCGTCGGGACCGCGACCGGCGGCCCGGGCCACCAGCTGCACGAGCAGGCCGTTGCCCGGCGCGGGCCCACCCGGCGTGGGCACGGTCGCGTCGAGGTTGGTGGCCACCCACCACAGGCCGGAGCGGACGGCGTGGGTCGCCTCGGCCAGGCGCGCCCACGACGTGTCCGGGGAGAACCCCTGGACGACGGCGGCGGGCTCGTCGGCCAGCGAGCTCACCGCGGTGAGCCCGGCCGCCTCGAGCGCCTCGGCCAGCCCCGCCCCGCCGATCAGCAGCACGCGGGCGCCGCGCTCCAGGCGTTGCGCCAGGTGCCGGGCCGCGGCCTGCGCCGACGTGACGACGTCGCCGTCCTGCGCCGGCACCCCGAGCTCGCGCAGGTGCGCGGCGACGGTGGACGGCGGGCGCGAGGCGTTGTTGGTGATGAACGCCAGGCGGGCGCCGTCGGCCACCGCGCGGGTGAGCGAGGAGGCGGCGTGCGGGACGGCGTGCGGGCCCACGTAGACGACGCCGTCGAGGTCGAGCAGGACCGCGTCGTGCGCCTGCAGCAGCGGGGAGGCGCTGGCGCGCAGCGTGGTCGTCGGGGCGGGGGGCGCGGTGCTGCTCTGGGTGGTGCTCACGGACTCCCCGGGCTCTGCCGCGCCGCCAGGGTGGCGCGGACCTGTCGCAGACGGTCGGCGTACTCGGGCCGGTCCGGACGCATGGCGTGCGCCATGGCGAGGTGCTCCGCCGCCAGGCCGAACCGCCCGAGGCGGCTCAGGCTCAGCCCCAGCCCGAAGTGAGCGTAGTCGTCGGCCGGGCGGGCCTGCGCGAGGTGCCGGAAGGACTCGGCGGCGGCGGTGACGTCACCGGCGTCGTACTGGGCACGTGCCAGCGCCTCCAGGATCCCGGTGGACGTGGGCTCCTGGGCGTGCGCGCGGGCCAGCAGCGTCGCGGCCGCCGCTGCCTCGCCGTCGGCGAGCAGCGCCAAGCCGCGCTGCAGCCACTCGTAGGGACCTCCGCCGGGACGGCCGGGCTCACGTTCACCACCACTGCGGCCGGTCTCGGCATCGAGTTCGTCGGGCACGGCGGGACCTCCTCGGAGAGCACGGGTGGACCGCGGCGGTGCGCAGCCCGACCGTAGGATGCGACGGGTGGAGCCGGGACGCACGAGGACGCGCGCCCCGGGCTCGGCCTCCCCGGTGCCCGCGGGGCCCGGGCGGGGCAGGGGCGCGCTGGTGCTCCCGTTCCCCGGTCTGCGGTACCGCGAGGAGGTCGTGGGCCCCCTGGACGCGGTGATGGCACCGCCGCACACCGAGCTCGACAAGCACGAGCGCGAACGAGCGCTGGCAGTGGCGCCGTACCTGGTGACGCACCTGGAGCGCCCGGAGTACGCCGGTACGAGGACGGACGGCGTCCCAGCGGTGCTGCGGTGGGTGGAGCGCGGAGCCCTCGTCCAGGACCCGCCGGCGCTGTACGTCCTGCAGCAGCAGCACGCCGGACGCACCCACCGCTTCCTCCTCGGTGAGCTGCAGGTCGGCCCCGGTGCCGACGACCGCGTCCTGCCGCACGAGGCGACCATCGAGGACGCCGTGGTGTCCCGGGCCGCGCGGCTGCGAGCGGTGGCCGTGGACTCCGAGCCCGTCCTGCTGGTCGACGCGGGAACCGCCCACGCCTCGACCCGGAACCACGAGGGTCGTGCGCTGGCCGACGCGGCCGGGACTCCCGAGCGACTCGGCGACCACGTCCTCCGCGCGCGCGGCCAGCGGGTGTCGGTGGACGTGTGGCGCCTCGAGGAGCCGACGCTGGTCGCTGCCCTGTGCGCAGCTGTCGGCGCGCGACGGTGGATCATCGGGGACGGTCACCACCGGTGGGCAGCCGTCAGGCGAACCGTGCTCGGTCCGCACCCGGGTGCCGTGCTCGCCGCCTTCCACTTGCCCGGCAGCACTCCCCTGGACGTCCTGGCCCTGCACAGGCTGGCTCCGAGCGGTGCCGCAGCTCGCCTGCTCGCCGCGCCGGACGTGGTCCTCGAGCACACCGGACCAGTGCGCCAGGCACCGGATCTGCTCGCCGGACTGCGAGAACCACGAGCACTGGTGCTCCACGAGGGAACAGCGTCCGTCTTGCGCACACCAGGCAACACGCAGGACGCCACCGGCACTGCTGCGTGGGTCGATCACACGCTCGTCGAGGCAGGCATCGCTGACGACTCGATCCGCTACGTGTCGGACACCGAGCGCGCCGTGACCGGTGCTGTGAACGGCACCGCCGTCCTGCTGTCGGCGCCTCGGTGGGAGGACATCGCGGCGAGCACGACAGGCGGTCGGCTGATGGGACGCAAAGCCACGTCCTACCGCCCCAAGCCGCTGGCGGGAGCAGTGCTGCGTCTGCGCTGAGCGCTCTCCGACCACCTCGACAAGGAGTCGTCGTGAGTTGGTGAACGCGGGAAAGGCCCGTGCCCCCCCCCCACACAAGGGGGCACGGGCCTTTCCCGCACCGGAAACGACGATGGGGAGGGCGCCCACCGGCGCGCTCCCCAACA
>NZ_JBJLSG010000155.1:0-11551 GCF_050871925.1 Kineococcus gurbantunggutensis | reverse complement strand
GGTTGCCGCCAGCCTGGGCGTGCGGGTGATCGCCGAGGGGGTGGAGAACCAGGCCCAGCGCGAGCACCTGGCCGGTGCGGGGGTGCGGCTGCTGCAGGGCTACCACCTGGCCCGCCCGCAGAGCGCGCAGGAGATCACCACCTTGCTCACCGGCTGAGCCGTGCACCGTGCGCTGCCTGCACGGGCAGCGCACGCGCCCAGGAGGTGTACCCCCTTGTAGGGGCAGCAGCCAGGAGGGCGGTGCTCGAGCGTGCCGCTCCTGCTCGGGTTGCTCGCGCCCACCGCCGCCGCGTTCAGGTCGCCGCGTTCAGGTCGCCGCGTTCAGGTCGCCGCGTTCAGGTCGCCGCGTTCAGGTCGCCGCGTTCAGGTCGCCGCGTTCAGGTCGCCGCGTTCAGGTCGCCGCGTTCAGGTCGCCAGGCTGAACCAGACGGCCTTGCCCTCTTCCTGGGGCTCAACGCCCCAGTCCTCGCTGATGTAGTCGACCAGCGTCATCCCGCGCCCGGACTCCTCGTGCTCACCGGCCTGGCGCGGCGCAGGGAAGCTGGAGGTCCCGCCGTCGCTGACCGTCACGCGCAGACCCGCGCTGCCATCGCAGTCCACGCGCACCGAGATCGGGGGCGCGGCGTAGCGGATGCCGTTGGTGACCAGCTCGGAGACCAGCAGCTGCGCGCTGTCGAGCACGGAAGCGGCGTGCACCGGGCAGATGGCACCGCGCAGGAAGCGGCGGGCCCGGCTGGGTGATCGCTCGTCCAGCGGCAGTTCCAGCAGCATCGTCGGGGTCACCTCGCACATGCAGCCCGCTCGCCCGCTCTCATCAGACCCCTCACGGCGCTTCCTGCAACAGCATCTCGCGACCGGCTGCCCGAGGACGCTCCCAACCGTGTCGCGCGTGATGAGCACACCACCGGGGCACCGCCGCGCAGGGCCACAGGTGTTGTGGGCTAGCGGCTCGCGCGCTGGCGCGGCACGGCACCCGCAGGCACGGCGCCCGCAGGCACGGCACCCGCGGGCACGGCGCCCGCCGCGGCGATGTGCCCGTGCAGCAGGCCGTGGCGGTGGGCGCCGGCGTGGGCGCGATCGTGCACGCCCAGCTTGCGGAAGAGCACCTTGGCGTGGGACTTGACGGTGTCCTCCGCCAGGTACAGCTGCTGGCCGATCTGCAGGTTGCTCAAGCCTTCGCTGATGCCGTGCAGGACCTGCTGCTCGCGCTCCTTCAGGGCCTGAAGCGCGTGAGGTGCCGCCGCCGGGCGAGCCGGCCTGGCCGGGTGCGAGGAGCTCCCCGCGGTGCGCAGGGCGTGGGCGAGCACCGCGCTCACCTCGTGCGCGCAGGCGTCGTGGTCGAGGTAGCCGCGCGCACCGGCGCGCACGGCCTGCTCCACATCGCGCCTGGCCGCCGGCGTGCTGAGGTCGGCGGACACCAGCAGCACCAGGTGCGGCTGGCGGGCCAGCAGGGCCTGCACCGCCTCCGGTGCGCTGAGGTCGGGCAGGTGGGCGCTGAGCAGCACCAGGGAGGGCGCTTGCATCGTGATCGCCCGCAGGGCCTCTTCCCCCGTGGCGGTCGCGATCACCCGGGTGGTCCCGGGTGAGGCGCTGGCCGCGCGCTGCAGCGCCTGGCAGCGCGATCGCTGGTTCTCACACAGCAGTACCGAAGCCACCGGTCGTGCTGCACCCACACCGCCGAGCACGCCCGCCCGCACCTGGTCGGCGACGCCACCGTCGATGCCGAGCACCGCGCCAACCCGCTGGTGCAGCGCTTCGGTCTGGCCAGCTACGCCGGCGTCCCGGTGCACCAGCGCGACGGCTCGGTCACCGGCACGGTGTGCGTGCTGGACACCCGCCCGCGCACCTTCACCAGCGCCGACGTGCACGCCCTGCAGCACCTGGCCCAGCAGGTGCAGCAGCTCGTGCACCGCCCCTCGGCCATCTAAAGGTTGTCCCGTAATGCTGATGACGGTCGGCGTTGGGACCAACCGCGGGTTAGTACTGCAACGGCACTTGTGCTAGAAGATGCTGTCGTGGTGGTGGACACGGCCCTGACGGAGCTGGATCGGCTGCACGCGCGGATCGCGTCCCGCTTCGCGCGGGCGGAACCGCGGGCGCGGGTGCGCACCTACGTAGCCGGCTTGGCGGCGGGCTTGGAGCGCAAGAACGGCTGGACGCTGGCCGAGCAGGCCGGTGAGGTGTCCCCGGACGGGATGCAGCGGCTGCTGCGCAAGGCCGACTGGGACGTCGGCGGGGTCCGTGACGACGTCCGCGACCACGTCGTGCAGCACCTCGGTTCCGCTGACGGCGTGCTGATCGTGGACGAGACCGGCTTCTTGAAGAAGGGCCTGCGCTCGGCGGGGGTGCAGCGGCAGTACTCCGGCACCGCCGGCCGCATCGAGAACTCCCAAATCGGCACCTTCCTGGCCTACGCCTCCGCGCGGGGGCACGCGCTGATCGACCGCGAGCTCTACCTGCCGAGGTCGTGGACGCAGGATCGCGACCGCTGCCGCGCCGCCGGCGTGCCCGACGACGTGGAGTTCGCCACCAAGACCGTCCAAGCCCGGCAGATGATCGCCCGCGCGCTGGCCGCCGACGTGCCGTTCGCGTGGGTCACCGCTGACGAGGTGTACGGGCAGGACACCGAGCTGCGCCTGTGGCTGGAGAACCAGGACGTCGCGCACGTGCTGTCCTGCAAGAGCAGCCAGACCATCATCACGGCTGAGGCGACCTGGCGTCGCGCTGCTGAGCTCATCGCCGAGTTGCCGGCGCGGGCGTGGCGCAGCTACAGCACCGGTGCCGGTGCGCACGGCGAGCGGATCAGCGAGTGGGCGCGGGTCCCGATCCGCGTCGCCTGGCGAGCAGGGCGCGGGCACTGGCTGCTGGCCCGCCGATCGATCAGCAGCGGCGAGCTGGCGTACTACCTCTGCTACGGACCGCGTGGAACCTCACTGGCGGAGCTGGCCCGCATCGCCGGTTCGCGCTGGCGGATCGAGGAGTGCTTCCAGCAGGCCAAGAACGAAGCCGGTCTGGACCAGTACCAGGTGCGCGACTACCGGGCGTGGTACGCGCACATTCCCCCGCAGGCGGGAGGTGCCCCCTCCCTGTCGATGCTGACGTTGGCCTGGTTGTCGGCCACTCGTTCCCAGTTGGCTGGAGCCGCCGAAAAGGGGGGCGCCGAGCCGGTCGTCACCACCTGAAGCACGGCGGCGCGGGCGGGTTGATCGGCTACACCGTGCCCGAGGTCCGCCGCCTGCTGGCCAAGCTGGTGCTGACCGCTGAGCACAGCGTCGAGCACGTCTGGCAATGGTCGACCTGGCGTCGCCGGCGTCAGCACCAAGCACGGCTGTGCCACTACCGGCGGCACGGGCACGTCCCACCGTAAGTGCCGTTGCAGTATTAGCCCATGTCCTCACGCAAGCCCGAGGTTGTACAGCCGCGCGATGCCGCTCATGGCGTGCTGGACCCCGCTGCCACGCAGACGGCAGTCACGCAGAACCTTCCAGCACTTCAGGCGCGCCAGGGTGTGCTCGACGCGGGCACGCACGCGCCGGTGGTCGGTGTTGTGAGCTTCCTTCCACCCCGGTAGGTCCTCACCCGGTGTGCGCCGGTGCGGGATGAGCAGTCCGGTACCGAGGTAGCCGCCGTCGGCGATGACGGTGCGTCCTCGTACGTGCTGGTGCACGCCTGAGTCGACCCACGCCTTGGAGTCGTTGCGGTTGCCGGGCAAGGGCTGCCCGAGCGCTACGACCAGGTGCGTGTCGGCATCGATGACGACCTGGTGGTTGGTGCTGTAGCGGTAGTTCTTACTGGACGCGGCGATCGAGCGGTCTCGGGTGGGCACCAGGGTGCCGTCCACGATCAACACGCTGTCACTGCCGCACTTGCGACGTGGAGCCAAGGCCAAGCGGGGTGCGAGGTCGTGAATCATCCGGTCTGCAGCCGACTTCGAGACCCCGAACAACGGCGCGATCTGACGCAGGGTCAGGTTCGTACGCCAGTACGCCGCCACCAGCAGCACCCGGTCTTGCAGCGGCAACTTCCACGGCCGACCCCGCCCCGGACCATCAGCGCCAGCGCGCCGCAACTGCGTCAGCAACCGGGCGAAGGCCTGCGGCGAGATCCCCGTGAATGGCTCGATCCACGACGCTTGCGACGCTGAGATCACACCCATGTCGACATGATGTCATCCTGCACCCACCCCTTACGGGACAGCCTTTAGCCTCGCTTTTTCGCGAATTGACGGCTGAGGCCATCGATGGGGGATCAGCTGCCCGATCCGGTGACAGGTCAGTGTCACTGAATCCTGCAGCACACCCTGAAACGTCACGGCTTTGACGCCGCTTCTTGATGAGTCAGGATGGCGATCATGCCCCAGCGGTACCCGGCCGAGGTCAGGGAGCGAGCGGGGCGGTTGGTCCTCGATCGCCAGGGCGACTACCGCTCGCTGCGTGCGGCGTCCGTGGCGATGTCGGTCATGAGCTGGACTTCCGCGCCCACGGTGGTGCCCACCTGCTGATGACCCCTCCCTCCAGGCTGCCAGGCGCTACGGGCGCGCGCTCAGGAGGTGCTGTGAGGCTCAGCCCACTGCGGCGCCGGGCAGGTGGGGCCGGGCAGGTGACGCCGGTGCGTGAACTGCTGCGTGTTCAGGTGCCTTCCTCGTAGGCGCCCTTCTCGTTCAGGTGCCTTCCGTGTCGGCACGGCGCGGGCCGAGGTTCTGCTCGTGGTGCTGGTCCTGCTCGTAGTCCTGCTGCTGGTGGTGGCGGTGGAGCATGCGGGCGGCGTCGCCGGCGAGCAGGGCGAGCTCTTCGTCGGCTTGCTCGGGGGTGCTGACGCCGTCCAGGAGGAAGGTGAGCTGCTCGGGGTCGGTGTAGTAGCGGCGGATGTGCTGGTGCAGCTGCTGGGCGCTGGGGTGGTGCAGGCCCAGGCGGTGGGTGAGGGCCAGGATGTCGTCGGCGTCCTTGGCGCGCTGGGCGAGCAGCTTGGTGGCCAGCAGGAAGGCGTCGTCGGCGTAGGTGATGCGCAGGCCGGGCTGGTGCGGTGGGGTCAGGGCGCCGGCGGGCAGCGGTGGCATCCACAGGGCGGCGGCGGGGTTGAGCCAGTTGGTGGGCAGGTGGTGCTCGGTGGCCAGGGCGCGGGCTTCGTCCAGGACGGCGGCCAGGGTGTCGGGGGTGCTGAGGGCGTCGACGTCCTGGGTCAGGCGGCCGGTGCGCAGGCCGGTGGCGGCGATGGCGGCGCCGCCGACGATGAAGAGGGCAGCGGCCACGCCGCGCTGGTGCAGGCGCTGGTGCAGTTGGGTGAGCAGGTGGGTGATCTGCGTGGCGTCCAGCTCGTGCGGGTTGCTGTGCGTGTGATCGGGCTCGTGCTGGTGCTGGTGCCCGGGCTGGCGCCCTTGTGCGTTCACGCGGTGCTCATGCGGTGATCAGGTCGCGGCGGGGGACGTAGACGTTCAGCTGGCGCAGCCAGGGCGGGGTCTGGGCCTTGACGCGCTCGGGGCTGAGGAAGGGGTGCTGCGGGATCCACGGCTGGGGCAGGGGCTGCGGGTGCGCCCAGGTGGGTGGGGTCGAGCCGGCGTCGTGGTGCTCGTGGGCGGTCAGGGCGGCCAGCAGGGTGTCGAAGCCGGGGTGGCAGGTGCTGGTGGGGGCGGCTTCCCAGGCGTCCAGCAGGTCCGGCTGCGGCCCCATCAGTTGCGGCCCCAGCAGTCGCGGTGCCGGTGGTTGCGGTGCCGGTGGTTGCGGTGCCGGTGGCTGCAGTGGGGGCGGTTGCGGTCCGGGTGAGCCGGCGTCACCGCGGGCGGCCTCGGGGGCGGCTTCGGGGGCCTGGTGCGCCAGCGAGTGGTGCAGGAGCAGGCGCAGGTGGTCGCGGCCTTGCAGGAGCATGCGCCAGGCCCACGGCTCGTCGCCGGTGCGCAGGTGGTGACGGATGGCGGTGGCGGTGGCGGGGGCGGACATCAGGCCGCGCTCGCGGGTGGCGGCCAGGGCGTGGGCCAGGCGGTGTGCGCGCAGCAGGGTGCGTGCGGCGGGGGAGACGGTGCCGGTCAGGTAGGTGGACAGGCGTGGGGCGGAGGTGCCCAGGGCGGTGGCGAAGGCTGCTTGGGTCAGGCCGCTGGTGGTCACGGCGGTGTGCAGCAGGGCGCTGACCGCGGCGGTGTCCGGGTCCTGGGTGACCGGAGCGTGGGTGTCGTTGGCGTGGGTGTCGGGGTGGTGAGCTGCTCGAGCTCGTGACTCGTGGGTGCTGGCACCAGGGATGCGGGTGCTTCGAGCGCGGTTGGGGTGCTCGATCGCGCTGGTCACGCGGATCAGCATAGCGTTATCTGTTCCGATAAGATGTTGTGGTCGTCGCTGGCGTGCACCGGGGTCGCCGGTGCCCTGGGAGTGAGGTGGCGGGCCCACGGGCACGTCAGGGTGCGGGCGGGGTGCTGTCCGTCGTCGAGGCTGTTGCCCCGGCTGTGACGCCCGCCGGGTGCGCTCGCCGGTGCCGGTGCACCACCGCCGATGCGGCTGTGGAGCTGCCGCCGGCGGCGAAAGCGCCAGGTGCTCAGCGCTCGGTGTCTTTAGCCTGGCCTGGTGGACGATCAGGAGCTGCTGGCCGAGCTCGGGCGGCGGCTGCGCGAGTACACCGGTGCGCAGATCAGCTACGTCGAGGGGGTCTTCGTGCTGCACCGGTGGGACGGTGAGGTGCAGGATCCGCCGTTGCGGTTGCACGTCGGTGCTGAGCAGCTGGCCCGGTTTTGCCGGGTGGATGAGGGCAGCGCGAACGCGTTGTGGCCTGATGTGCCGGTGCAGGTGGCGGGGTTGAACCTGCTGCTGGTGCACCTGGAGGAGGTGCTGGCGTGGGCGCTGCAGAGCGCGCCGCAGCGCCGGCACGTGGTGCTCGAGCCGCGTCTGGCGGTGCTGAGCGATCCGGCGGTGCTGGAGGAGCAGGACCCCCCGCCGCCGGTGCTGCCGCAGGTGCCGGCGGGGGAGCGCGGGTGGTGCGCGTACGCGCCCTTGACGGGTGAGTCCTTCCCCGCGGGACAGCCGCCGAGCGCAGCTGGTGTCCAGGCCGGTGATGGGCAGGTCGGTGAGGACGAGGACGGCGAGCTCTCACGCTGAACCCCACCGCTGGATCCCGCACAGGGCGCTGCGGTGAACCCGCTGGTTCGAGCTGCAGCACCCCCCTGGGTCCTCAGGCTCCGGGCCGCGGGCCCGCTGCCCGGTCCACCACCTCGAGCGCGCAGCGCCCCGGTGGTCCACCTGTTCCGCTGCTCGCTGCGCGCAGCGCAGTGAGCAGGACCTTCGCGTGCACCAGCGAGCGCAGCGAGGTGGTGCACGCCCACCCTCACGAGGAACTGCCGAGCGCAGCGAGGGAGTTTCCACCGCAGCCGCGAAACCCGCTGTACCACCAAGTTGGCCGCGCCGGTGCCGCGCAGCGGCACTCGAGCCGCTCCAGCGGCTCGCCCCAGCCGAGGCGCGCAGCGCCTCGGCACTCACCGCGCTGACGAGGTGGCGCTGTCGCGCCGACGGTGTGTGACCACCCTGCCGGGGTGCGTCAGCCGAGGCGTTCGGCCAGGGAGATGGTGATCCCCTCCGGTCTGCGCACGTACGCCATCCGCCAGGTGTGCTGGTGCTCACCCACGCCGCCGACCAGGCCGTAGCCGTCCGCGGCCAGCCGCTGCAAGAGCGCGTCGAGGTCGTCGACCTCGAAGGCGACGTTGCGCAAGCCCGGCTCGGTGGCCATCGCTGTGGGCGATCCGATCTGGTGCTCGGGCCGGGTGGAGCTGGACAGCTCCAGCAGGGTGCCCCCGTGCGGCGCTCGCAGCACCACGATCCGGGTGTGCGAGCCGGGGATGCCGATGACGGTGTCCAGGAAGTCGCCCTCGACGTCCATCGGGCCCGCCTGGACCTGCAGGCCCAGGGCGAGGAAGAAGGTGCTGACGTGGTCCAGGTCGGCGACGGTGATGCCGACGTGGTCGAAGCGCTGGATCGTTGGCACGAGGTCTTCTCCGGTGCTCGTCGTGCGCTCGTCGTGCGGGCCTGCACGGCCGGCTGGCACCAGTGGTGGTCGGTGGCGTTTGGTGGCGTTTGGTGGCGGTAGGTGGCGGCCGGTGGTCGGTGCCCGGTGGCGCTCAACCGTCCTAGGGGTCCTGCAGGTGGACCAGGTCGTTGCCGTCGGGGTCGCTGAAGTGGAACACCGCCGGCACGCCCTGCCGGCGCAGCACCGCCTCGTTGTGCAGCACCACCCCCGGCGTATGCGCCAGTCGGGCGTGCGCGGTATCGGCGTCGAGTGTGCCCAGCCGCACCGCCATCGGCAGCGCGCTGCTGGCGGGCTGCAGCACCAGGCCGACCTGCGAGCCGGGCGGGACCACCTCCACCATCCGGACCCCTGGCTGCACCTGCTCGTCGTGGCGCACACCAAGGTCTCCATCAGACCCGGGCTTTGACAAGTAGCCCGAGCGGAAGACGCCCAGCGCGTGGCAGGACCGCCCGATCCGGACGCCGTCGACGTGCAGCTGCGCGACCAGGCGGAAGCGGACTTCTGGGGGCACCACCTCCTGCACCGCCGCGGCGGCCCTGCGCAGGATCTTGACCTCTTCCTCCAGGTCGCGGATGCGCTTCTTCGCCCCGGTCAGCTCAGCGCTTGCCTGGCTGCTCGCGCCATCGGCCTGGCCGCGGTCGATGAGGTCCTGCTTGCGCCACCGGTGCAGCTCCCCCCACGCTGCGCGTGGGAGGTGCCCCCTCGACTGCGCGACGCCGAGCGGGGCGGCTACATCGCTCACGGTGCGGCCGGCGGCGAGCAGCGCCAGTGCTTGGTGGCGGAAGGCCGGCGGGTAGGACCTGGGCATGGGTGATCCTCCCGGGCGTTCGAGCGGTCACCGTCTCTCAACACCCGAGTCCGGACAAGCGGGTCAAGCTCCCGGGCGTGCTGCCAGCTGAGGCCCCGGCGACCGCGCCGAGTCCGGCCCCACCGGTCGGCACCGATGACGTCCGCTACCCGGCGTGCGGGGCAGGTGCGGAGGAGGTGCGGGGCAGGTCGTCAAGGGTGAAGCGCGGGTGTGCCGGCGCGCGAGCGGCTGCTCGCCGGCAGCGCACGGTGCTTCCTTGGTGCACCGGTGCTTCCTTGGTGCACCGGTGCTTCGTCGGTGCACCGGTACCGGCGCCGCTCAGCCGCAGAGCCCCGACGCGGGGCTCTTCTGCCGGGAGCGGGCGCGCTGGACCCGCCAGGCGCTGAGGTGGAACGTGGTCAGCGCCGTCTCGCTCAGGGCCAGGACCCAGCACGGCCAGCGGCCCCAGGAGACGATCGCGCTCCAGCCGGCCACGGCCAGCGCCAGGCACAGCAGGCCCAGCGCCAAGGACCGTGCCGGTGCGCGGCTCGCGCGCGAGCGGGTCTGCTCCTTCATCGATGCCCAGTCTGACGCCGGACCCCGGTGCGGTTGAACCCGCAACCGGTTGATCGTCGCGTGATGCGCGTCTCAGCGGCGGCAGGTGGTGGCGGTGCGGGTGCGGGTGCGGGTGCACGGCCGTGCGTAGGGTGAGGCCGGTGGGTGAGGCCGGCGGGGCCCAGGACGGCGCGACCGGGCAGGCGCCGGTCGGGCAAGCGCAGGCCTTCCCGGTGATCGCGCTGGTGTGCTCCGCGGGGGGCCTGGCCGCGCTGGTGGAGGTGCTCAGCGCCCTGCCCACCGACCTGCCCGCGGCGCTGATCGTGATCCAGCACCAGGCGCCCGGTGGCGATGACCTGCTGGCGCACGTGCTGCAGCCGCGCACCCTGTTGCCCATCGCCCCGGTGCACGACGGGCTGCTGCTGCGCCCGGGGGTGGTGCACGTGCCCCCGGCCGGGCACCACCTGCTCGTCACCGCCCAGCGGAGCCTGCTGCTGGTGCCGGTCGGTCCGGTGCCCCCGCCGCGGCCCAGCGCGGACCTGCTGCTGTCCAGCCTGGCGCTGGCCGTGGGGTCGGCGGCGATCGCGGTGGTGCTCTCCGGGCGCGGCAGCGACGGGGCCACCGGCGCCACGGTGGTGCACCGCTGCGGCGGTGTGGTGATCGCGGCCTCGCCGCAGGCCAGCGCGCACCCGGACATGCCCCTGGCCACCGCTGAGCGTGATCACATCACCGACCACGTCGCCGAGCCCGCTCGGATCGCCGCGCTGCTGGTGCAGGTGGTCACCGGTACCGCGTTGCGCGCGCAGTGATGCCGGCACCGCGCTGCGCGTGGGGTGAGGGGCGCGCTCGGGCCGGGGGTGCTGGGAAAGCTCGAGCGCGACCTGCTGCGTGGGCGCACCACCGCAGGCCCCGCAGGCTCGCAGGCCCGCGGGTGCCGGCAGGCCCGCGGGTGCCGGCAGGCCCGCGGTGGTGCGCCCGTGCGCCGGTGGCGCGGCGGGCGCCCGGCGGTGACGACCCCGGCCGAGCTGGCCGCCCGTGCCGTGCTGGCCGCCGGGCGCAGCACCGGTGGGGCCGGCGAGGTCGTGGGGGCTCTTGCGCACCACGCGGTGCCGGGCCCTGGGCACCTGGGCGGGCACCTGGGCTGGCACCTGGGCTGGCAGCTGGGCGGGCGCGCGGGGTCACCAGAGACCTCCGGCGGGACGGCGCGGTGGGCCGGGTGCGGGAAGCCGGGTGCGGGAAGCCGGGTGCGGGAAGCCGGGTGCGGGAAGCCGGGTGCGGGAAGCCGGGTGCGGGAAGCCGGGTGCGGGGAACCGCACCACCGGCTCGACCGCACGAGGCGCTGGCGTTTAAGATCGTCGCCGCTACGCAGCGTTTCGGGGCGCTACGCAGTGCTTCCAACATGTGGAGCAGCATGACGCCCTGCACCAGGAGTCCACCATCACCGGCGACGTCGAGGCGAGCAGCCCCAGGGCCGCTGCACCCCGAACGGGTGCGCTTGAGACCGCTGCCCTTGAGACCGCTGCCCTTGAGACCGCTGCCTCTGAGGCCGCTGCCCTTGAGGCGGGTGCGCTGGAGGCGGGTGCGCCCCCGGTGGGCGCGATGCGTCTCAAGGCGCAGGTGCTGCGTGAGCAGACCACGCAGTACCGCCGGCACGCTCAGGACCTGATCGCCCACAGCCACGAGCTCATCGAGCGCGCGCAGCAGGCGCAGCGCCGTGCCCGGGCGGGGCAGGCGCACCCGGCCCGCCGACCCGTGGCGCCGCTCGCACCGGTCCTGCCCGCCGCGAGCGGGCCGGCACCGCTGCACCACCGGCTGGCGGACCGGTTCGGTGAGCAGCTGGGGGAGCAGCTGGTGGACCAGTCGGGGGACCAGTCCGCTGACCAGCTCGCTGGTCCTGGTGGTCCTGGTGGTGAGCTGGAGCTGCAGGCGCGCCTGCTGGCCGCGGTGCAGCGCTTCAGCGCCCTGGACGGCTCGCGCGATCACGCGCAGCAGGCCGGCCAGGCCGGCCAGGCCGGCCAGGCCGGCCAGGCCGGCCAGGTCGGCCAGCTCGGCGAGAGCAGCCAGTCCGGCCGGGGCGGCCACAGCGGTGAGGTCCATCGGGTCGGTGAGGTCCATCGGGTCGGTGAGGTCCATCGGGTCGGTGAGGTCCATCGGGTCGGTGAGGTCCATCGGGTCGGTGAGGTCCATCGGGTCGGTGAGGTCCATCGGGTC
>NZ_JBJLSG010000154.1:0-11661 GCF_050871925.1 Kineococcus gurbantunggutensis | reverse complement strand
CGGGACCGCGCGGTGCGCGGTCCCGGCCGGTGCGGGTCACTGCCCGCCGGTGAGCTTCTCGCGCAGGGCCGCGAGGGCCTCGTCGGACGCGAGGGTGCCCGCGGCCTCCGGGGCCTCCGAGGTGTACGAGGACGGCACCGAGCCGGAGCTCGACGAGGAGGACGAGGAGGACGCGGCGGCGGGGGCGGTGACGCCCTCGGCCTCGGCGCGGGCCTCGGCCTCGGCCTGCTCGGCGACCTGGCGGCGGTGGGCCTCCCAGCGCTCGTGGGCCAGCGCGTACTGCGCCTCCCACTCCTCGCGCTGGGCCTCGTAGCCCTCGAGCCACTCGTTGGTCTCCGGGTCGAAGCCCTCGGGGTACTTGTAGTTCCCCTGCTCGTCGTAGTCGGCGGCCATGCCGTACAGCGACGGGTCGAACTCGTCGCCGGCGGCGGCGAGGGACTCGGTCGCCTGCTTCAGCGACAGCGAGATCCGGCGGCGCTCCAGGTCGATGTCGATGACCTTGACGAAGATGTCCTGGTTGACCTGGACGACCTGCTCGGGCACCTCGACGTGGCGCTCGGCCAGCTCGGAGATGTGCACCAGGCCCTCGATGCCGTCGTCGACGCGCACGAACGCGCCGAACGGGACGAGCTTGGTGACCTTGCCGGGCACGACCTGGCCGATCGCGTGGGTGCGCGCGAACTGCTGCCACGGGTCTTCCTGGGTGGCCTTGAGCGACAGGGACACGCGCTCGCGGTCCATGTCGACGTCGAGCACCTCGACGGTGACCTCCTGGCCGACCTCGACGACCTCGGAGGGGTGGTCGATGTGCTTCCAGGACAGCTCGGAGACGTGCACGAGGCCGTCCACGCCGCCCAGGTCGACGAACGCGCCGAAGTTGACGATGGAGGAGACCACGCCGGAGCGGACCTGGCCCTTCTGCAGGGTCTGCAGGAAGGTCTGGCGCACCTCGGACTGGGTCTGCTCGAGCCAGGCGCGGCGGGACAGGACCACGTTGTTGCGGTTCTTGTCCAGCTCGATGATCTTGGCTTCGATCGTCTTGCCCACGTAGGGCTGCAGGTCGCGCACGCGGCGCATCTCGACCAGCGACGCCGGCAGGAACCCGCGCAGGCCGATGTCGAGGATGAGGCCACCCTTGACGACCTCGATGACGGTGCCCTCGACGACCTCGTCGGCCTCCTTCTTCGCCTCGATCGTGCCCCAAGCGCGCTCGTACTGCGCGCGCTTCTTGGACAGGATCAGGCGGCCTTCCTTGTCCTCCTTCTGGAGGACCAGGGCCTCGACCTCGTCGCCGACGCCCACGACCTCGTTCGGGTCGACGTCGTGCTTGATCGAGAGCTCGCGCGAGGGGATGACGCCCTCGGTCTTGTAACCGATGTCGAGGAGGACCTCGTCACGGTCGACCTTCACGATGGTGCCGGAGACGATGTCACCGTCGTTGAAGTACTTGATGGTCGCATCGA
Organism: Kineococcus gurbantunggutensis; assembly: GCF_050871925.1. Lineage (NCBI taxonomy): Bacteria > Bacillati > Actinomycetota > Actinomycetes > Kineosporiales > Kineosporiaceae > Kineococcus > Kineococcus gurbantunggutensis. The sequence continues at coordinate 10,198 of NZ_JBJLSG010000154.1, read as the reverse complement.
CCGCTGCGAGGAAGTCCTCAGCCGACCCGATGTCGTTGATCGCGATCTGAGGGGTGCCGCTCGCCGGAGCGGTCGTCGTGGTCGTCATGGAGGTAGGGACTCCGTCAGGGACACTCGTAGGGTCACGCCCGGGGTTCTCCGGCCGTCACGGCGCCGGGATCGTTCCGGGTGGAGGACGGTCGGCGGGCGCGCGCCCCACCAGCCTACTCGGGCCCGTGCGCACAGGCAAAGGACCCTCCCGCACCGGGCGGGGACCGCGGCGCGGCGGCGCGGTGCGCCAGGATGGGGCCCGTGAGCGGTGAGCGGGCGGCGCCCGGCGACGAGGTCCCCGGCGGCTCCACCGGCGGCGCCCCCGACGACGCCCTCGACGAGGACCGGGTGTCCGGCGTGCAGCGCCGCGCCGTCGACCCGGCCGAGACGGTGGCCGCCCAGCGCCGCTGGTGGGACGCCGAGGCCGCCGGCTACCGCGCCGAGCACGGCGCCTTCCTCGGCGACGCCCGCCCCGGCTCGGACCTGGTGTGGGGCCCCGAGGGGCTGCGCGAGGCCGACGCGGGCCTGCTCGGGGACGTGCGCGGCCGGCGCGTGCTGGAGGTCGGCGCGGGCGCCGCGCAGTGCTCGCGCTGGCTGGCCGGGCGCGGCGCGCACGTGGTGGCGTGCGACCTGTCGGCGGGGATGCTCGCCCAGGGCCTGGCCGCCGACGCCGAGGCCGGCGCGCGCACCCCGCTGCTGCAGTGCGACGCGCGCGCCCTGCCATTCGCCGACGCCTCCTTCGACGTGGTGTTCACCTCCTACGGGGCGCTGCCGTTCGTGGCCGACGCCGACCGCGTGCTGGCCGAGGCCGCCCGGGTGCTGCGCCCCGGCGGGCGGTTCGTCGCCAGCGTCCCGCACCCGGTGCGCTGGGCCCTGCCGGACGTGCCCGGCCGCGAGGGCCTGACCGTGCACCACTCCTACTTCGACCGGCGCGCCTACGTGGAGACGACCACCGGCGCGGACGGGCGCGCGCGCGTCACGTACGCCGAGCACCACCGCACGGTGGGCGACTGGGTGCGCCTGGTGCGCGGCGCCGGTCTGGTGCTCGAGGACCTCGTGGAGCCGGAGTGGTCCGCCGGCGAGGCGGTGTGGGGCGGCTGGAGCCGCCTGCGCGGGGAGCTGGTGCCCGGCACGCTCGTGCTGGTCTGCGCGCTGCCCGGCCGGGGCTGAGCCGCACCGCCGCACCGCCGCTGAACCGCCGCCCGACCCCCGCCCGACCCCCGCCCGCGGCCCCCGTGCGCCGGGGGCCGCGGGCGGGCGGGTCAGTGCCCGGCCTCGTGCCAGGAGCGCCCGGCGCCGACGGAGACGTCCAGGGGCACCGCGAGGTCGGCGGCCCCGGCCATGGTGCGCCGCACGAGCTCCTCCAGGGCCCCGCGCTCGCCGGGGGCGACCTCGACGACGAGCTCGTCGTGCACCTGCAGCAGCAGCCGCGAGCGCAGCCCCTCCTCGCGCAGGCCGCGGTCCAGGTCGAGCATGGCGACCTTGATGATGTCGGCGGCCGAGCCCTGGATGGGGGCGTTGAGGGCCATCCGCTCGGCCATCTCGCGGCGCTGGCGGTTGTCGCTGGTCAGGTCGGGCAGGTAGCGGCGCCGCCCCATGATCGTCTCGGTGTAGCCGACCCGGCGGGCTTCCTCCACGACGCCGTGCAGGTAGTCGCGCACGCCGCCGAAGCGGGCGAAGTAGTCGTCCATGAGGCCGCGGGCCTCCTCGGTGGAGATCTTCAGCTGGTTGGACAGGCCGAAGGCGGACAGCCCGTACGCCAGGCCGTAGGACATCGCCTTGATCTTGGCGCGCATGTCGGGGGTGACGTCGGCGGGGGCCACGCCGAAGACGCGGCTGCCGACGTAGCGGTGCAGGTCCTCGCCGGAGGTGAAGGCGGCGATGAGGCCCTCGTCGCGCGACAGGTGCGCCATGATGCGCATCTCGATCTGGGAGTAGTCCGCGGTCAGCAGGCTCTCGTACGCGGTGCCGTCGCCGTCGCCGCCGACGACGAAGGCGGCGCGGATGCGGCGGCCCTCGTCGGTGCGGATGGGGATGTTCTGCAGGTTGGGGTCGGTGGAGCTGAGCCGGCCGGTGGCGGCGATCATCTGCTGGAACGTGGTGTGCACCCGGCCGTCGTCGGCGACGGACTTGCGCAGCCCCTCCACCGTCTGGCGCAGCCGGGAGGCGTCGCGGTGCTCGAGCAGGTGCTGCAGGAACGGGTGCTCGGTCTTGACGTACAGCGCGGCCAGGGCGTCGGCGTCGGTGGTGTAGCCGGTCTTGGTGCGCTTGGTCTTGGGCATGCCGAGCTGGTCGAAGAGCACCGTCTGCAGCTGCTTGGGCGAGCCGAGGTTGATCTCGGCGCCGATGACCTCGTGGGCCTGGCGCTGGGCCAGGGCCACGCGCTCGGCGAAGTGCGCCTCGAGCTCGGCGAGCAGGTCGTGGTCGACGGCGATGCCGACGCGCTCGGCGCGGGCCAGGACGTCGACCAGGGGCAGCTCGACGTCGTGCAGCAGGCGGGTGCCGCCGCGGGTCTCCAGCTCGGCGGCCAGGACGTCGGCGAGCTCGTTGATGGCCAGGGCGCGGACCATGTGCTCGGCGGCGCGGGCGTGCTCCTCGGCCCCGACGGGCCCGTCGCCGGCGTCGAGGGCGAGCTGCTCGTCGCCGCCGGGCGCCTCCTGCGCGCCGTCGGCACCGGCGGCGCCCTCGGCGCGCAGCTCGCGCTTGAGGTGGCGCACGGCCAGGTCGGCCAGGTCGTAGCTGCGCTGGTCGGGGCGGCAGAGGTAGGCGGCCAGGGCGGTGTCCATGACGACGCCGGCCAGCGTCCAGCCGCGCGCGGCCAGGGCGTGGCTGGGGCCCTTGACGTCGTGGGCGACCTTGGGGGCGCCGGGGTCGGCCAGCCAGGCGGCCAGGGCGCGCTCGTCGCCCGCGGTCAGGGTGGCGGGGTCCACCCAGGCGGCGACCCCGTCGGCGCCGGCCAGCGCCAGGGCGGTGACGTCGCCGGTGCCGCGCGACCACTGCCCGGCCACGTGCAGGCCGGTGCGGCCGGTGGCGTGCTCGGTCAGCCAGGGCGCGAGCTCGTCGTCGAGCAGGACGGCGCCGTCGACGCCGAAGCCGGCCTCGGCCTCGGGCTCGGCGGACTCCAGGGTGGCGAACAGCCGGTCGCGCAGGACGCGGAACTCCAGGCCGTCGAAGACGGTGTGGACCTGCTCGCGGTCCCAGGCCCGGCGCACGAGGTCGTCGGGGGTGACGGCCAGCGGCAGGTCGCGCACGAGGGCGTTGAGGCGGCGGTTGCGGATGACCCCGTCCAGGTGGGCGCGCAGGCTCTCGCCCGCCTTGCCCCTGATGCGGTCGGCCTCGGCGATGACGCCGTCGAGGCCGTCGTGGGTGGTGATCCACTTCGCGGCGGTCTTGGGGCCCACGCCGGGCACGCCGGGCAGGTTGTCGGAGGTCTCGCCGACCAGGGCGGCGAGGTCGGGGTAGCGCTCGGGCGGCACGCCGTAGCGCTCCTCGACGACCCCGGGCGTCATGCGCAGCAGGTCCGAGACGCCCTTGCGGGGGTACAGGACGGTGACGGTGTCGCGCACGAGCTGCAGGGCGTCGCGGTCGCCGGTGGAGATGAGGACCTCGAAGCCGGCGTCGACGGCCCGCTCGGTGAGGGTGGCGATGACGTCGTCGGCCTCGTAGCCCTCCATCTCCACGACGGGCACGCGCAGCGCGTCCAGGACCTCCTTGACGAGCTCGACCTGGCCGCGGAACTCGTCGGGGCTCTTCAGCCGCGTGGCCTTGTACTCGGCGTAGGCCTCGGTGCGGAAGGTGCTGCGCGAGACGTCGAAGGCGACGGCGAGGTGGGTGGGCTCCTCGTCGCGCAGGACGTTGATGAGCATGGACGTGAACCCGTACACCGCGTTGGTGGGCTGCCCGGTGCTGGTGGCGAAGTTCTCCACCGGCAGGGCGTAGAAGGCCCGGTAGGCCAGGGAGTGGCCGTCGACGAGGAGCAGGCGGGGGCGGGTCTGCTCGGCGGCGGTGCTGCGGGCGCCCGCGCGGGCACCGGTGCGGCGGGTCGTCGAGGCGGCAGGTGGGGTCACGCCGGTCAGGGTAGTCAGGGGCCCCGACGCGGCGCGGCTCGGCGGGCGGGCGGGCCTCGCGCTGCCCCACCGCGCTGCCCCACCGCGCTCCCCCGCCCGGCGCGGGCCGGGCGGGGCGGCGGGCTCAGGCCACGGGGGCGGTGCCGGGCAGCTCGCGCGGGCCGGGCACCTGCTCGCCGGGCGGGCCGGACGGGCCGGGCGCGGCGGCCCCGCGCGCGAGGCGGGCGCGCAGGGAGCGCCGGCGGGCCACGACGCCGGACACCCCGGCGCCGGGGTGCTCGCCGCCGGCGGGGCCGTCGGCGGCCAGGCGGCGGCGCAGCACGGTCAGCGGCACCGCGCGGCGCACCACGACGGGGGCGAAGCCGAGGCGGGCCAGGTAGCGGGTGTAGTCCCGGTCGCCGGGCAGCACGGTGCAGGCCAGCTGGTCGGCGCCCTCGGCCTCGGCCAGCTGCAGGGCGCGGCGCAGCAGGGCGCGCCCGACGCCGCGGCGGCGGTGCTCGGGCACGACGTGCACGTGCTCGACGCTGGGGCCGGAGGAGCCGCCCAGCGGCAGCAGCGGGGAGTCGGTCAGCAGCGCGTAGCCGGCGGGCCGGTCGCCGACGGAGGCGAGCAGCACGCGCACGCTGCCGTCGGCCAGGGCGCGCAGCAGCCGGGTGCGCACGCTGTCGACGGAGGCGCGCAGCTGCCCCTGGTCGAAGCGCGCGGAGGCGTACAGCTGCATCAGGGTGTCCACGTCGGTGACCGCGGCTTCGCGGACCACCACGACAGGTCTCGGCACGGCGTCCTCCTCGAACGGACCGGGCCCCCGCCTCCGGTCGCCGCGCTCGCGGCTGAGGGGACCTTAGGGCCTGCGCGGGTGCGAGGGAAGCCGCGCGGGGGCGCTGCCCCGCAGCGGTGAGCGCGCTCTCACCCGGGCGGGTCAACGCGCGCGCGCACCGGCCGCGCGCGGCACCGCCCGCCACCGCGCAGCGGTGACGGGCGGTGGTGACGGGCGGTGCTCGGCCCTTGATCGCAGGGTGAGCGGACCGTCGGTGCGGGACCCGCGGCGGGACCCCTCAGACGTCGCCGCCGAGGTAGGCGGCGCGGATGGAGTCGTCGGCGGCCAGGTCGGCGCCGGTGCCCTCGCGCACCACCGCGCCGGTCTCCAGCACGTAGGCGAAGTCCGCGGTGCGCAGCGCCTGCGCGGCGTTCTGCTCCACCAGCAGCACGGTGGTCCCCTGCCGGTTGATCTCCACGATGATCGAGAAGATCTGCTGGATGAGCTTGGGCGCCAGCCCCATGGAGGGCTCGTCCAGCAGCAGCACCCGCGGGCGGCTCATGAGCGCCCGGCCGATGGCGAGCATCTGCTGCTCGCCGCCGGACATGGTGCCCGCCGCCTGCGAGCGCCGCTCGGCCAGGCGGGGGAAGAGCGTGAACACCCGGTCCATGTCGGAGCGGTAGGCCGCGCTCCTGCGGTCCGAGCGGGTGTAGGCGCCCATGTCGAGGTTCTCCTCGACCGTCATGCCGGGGAAGGTGCCGCGCCCCTCGGGGGCCTGGCACAGCCCGCGCTTGACGAGCTGGTGCGAGGGCACCCGGGTGATGTCCTCGCCCTCGAAGAGGATGCGCCCGGCGCGCACGGTGCGCAGGCCCGAGACGGTCTTCAGCGTGGTCGTCTTGCCGGCGCCGTTGGCGCCGATGAGGGTGACGATCCCGCCGGCCCGCACGCGGAAGGAGACGTCGCGGATGGCCTCGATGCGCCCGTAGTTGACGCTGAGGCCCTCCACGACGAGCTGGTCCTCGCCGAGGGTGCGCTCGCTCACAGGCCCTCCTCCTCGTCGGTGAGCTGGTCGTCGTCCACGCCGAGGTAGGCGGCGATGACGGCGGGGTCCTCGCGGATCTGCTCCGGGGTGCCCTCGGCGATCTTCTTGCCGAACTCCAGCACCACGATGCGGTCGGTGACGCCCATGACCAGGCGCATGTCGTGCTCGATGAGCAGCACGGTGTTGCCCATGTCGCGCACGCGGCGGATGAGGTCCATCAGCCGCTGCTTCTCGACGGGGTTGAACCCGGCCGCGGGCTCGTCCAGGCACAGCAGCTTGGGCCGGGTGGCCAGCGCGCGGGCGATCTCCAGGCGGCGCTGCTCGCCGTAGGAGAGGTTGCGCGCCAGGTCGTCGCCGCGGTGGCCCAGGTCCATCATCTCCAGCAACTCGTCGGCCTGCCGGTGCCCCTCGGCGGTCTCCCTGCGGTGCATCGGCAGCCGGAACAGGGAGTTCAGCACCCCCGAGCGGTGGTGGGAGTCCGCGCCGACCAGGACATTCTCGCGGGCGGTCATGTTCTGGAACAGCCGGATGTTCTGGAAGGTGCGCGCGATGCCGAGGCGGTTGATCTGGTACCTCTTGCGCCGGCCCAGGGGCTCGCCGTCGAAGACGACGCGCCCGCTGGTGGGCTGGTAGACGCCGGTGAGGGCGTTGAAGCAGCTCGTCTTGCCGGCGCCGTTGGGGCCGATCAGGCCCAGGATCTCGCCGCGGCGGATCTCGAACGAGACGTCGTCGACGGCCACGACACCGCCGAAGCGCAGCGTGACGCCCTCCATGCGCAGCAGCGCCGCACCGGCGCCGGGCGCGGTGTCCGCGGTGTCCTTCGCGAGGTCAGGCACGTGCCCCACCCTCCGTCCCCTCGAGCTCGGCCAGGCGCTGCCCGGCGCGCTGGGCGCGGCGGGCTCGCCGCGGTGGCAGCAGACCCTGCGGGCGGAAGTTCGCCAGCAGCAGCAGGAGCAGGCCGAAGACGACGACGCGGAAGTCGGCGAACTCGCGGAACCGCTCGGGCAGGTACGCCACGACGGCGGCGCCGACCAGGGCGCCCCAGCGGTTGCCCTGCCCGCCGACGACGACGGCCGCCAGGAACAGCATGGACAGCTGCACGGTGAACGTCTCGGGGTTGATGGCGCCCTGGCGGGCGGCGAACAGCGCCCCGGACAGGCCGCCGATGAACGCGCCCATCGCGAACGCCAGCAGCTTGTAGCGGAAGGTGGGCACGCCGTTGAGCTCGGCGGCCTCCTCGTCCTCGCGGGTGGCCTCCCACGCCCGGCCCACGCGGCTGTCCTGCAGGAGCCGGTCGCCGACGAGGATCAGGACGATGACGGTCAGCGCCAGCCAGTAGTACGGCACGCCGTCGAGCAGGCCGAACTCCAGGAACGCGGAGGTGTTGCCCAGGTCGACCGTGGCGGTCAGCCCGTCCCACACCAGGCGCGGGACCTCGAACACCGGCTCGCCGCCGACGGTGATGTCCGGCGGGCGCGGGATGTCCTGGATGCCGCGGGCCTGGTTCAGCCACGCGGAGTTCAGCGCCACCAGGCGGATGATCTCGCCGAAGCCGAGGGTGACGATGGCCAGGTAGTCGCCGCGCACGCGCAGCGTCGGCGCGCCCAGCAGCAGCCCGGAGGCGGTGGAGATGCACACCGCCAGCACGATGAGCAGCCAGAACGGCAGCTTGCCGTGCAGGGAGCCGAAGACGCCGACGGTGTAGGCGCCGATGGCGTAGAAGCCGACGTAGCCCAGGTCCAGCAGGCCGGCGTAGCCGAGCACGATGTTCAGCCCCAGGGCGACCAGGGCGTAGGAGGCCACCGTGAACATCACGGACCCGAAGTCGGAGTCCGGGGTGGACAGCAGCGGCGGGTTCAGCAGCGGCAGCGCGTAGAAGAACAGCGCCAGCGCCACCCACACGAGGACCTTGACGGGCGTGGGCAGGTGCGCCCAGCGCTCGCCGAGACCGCGGCGCGCGGGTTCCGGGGACTTCGGGGACGTCGAGGACGTCGCGGCAGTGCTCATGCGCGGGCCTTCCCCAGGGACTCACCGAGCAGGCCGGTGGGGCGGAACAGCAGGACGACGATCAGCAGCAGGAAGGACACGACGTCCTTCCACTGCGGGCCGAACACCTGCGAGCCGTAGTTCTCGGCCAGGCCGAGCACCAGCCCGCCCAGCAGGGCGCCGCGGATGTTGCCGATGCCGCCCAGGACGGCGGCGGTGAACGCCTTCAGGCCCAGGATGAACCCGACGTTGTAGCGGGTGACGCCGATGTGCATCAGGTACAGCAGCGCCGCCGCGCCGGCCATCAGGCCGCCGATGAGGAACGTCAGCTGCACCACGCGCTTCTGGTCCACGCCCATCAGGGCGGCGGCCTCGGCGTCCTGGGAGACCGCCCGCACGCCGCGGCCCAGCCGCGAGCGCCGCACGAACTGCTCCAGGGCGACCATCATCACCAGGGCGGCGACGAGGACGATGAGCTGGGTGCTGCGGACCTGGAACCCGCCGACGTCCAGCAGCGTGACGCTGGGCAGCGGGTTGGTGAACTGCGTGTTCTCGCGCGCGGAGCGCACGTAGTCGCCCAGCACGCCGTCGAGGTTCAGCCAGCCGGCGATGCGGTCGCGCAGGCCCATGACCTCGGAGAGCACGAACGAGGCGCCGATGGCGGAGATGAGCGCGACCAGCGGCGGCGACTTCTTCTCCCGCAGGCGCCGGTAGGCCACGCGCTCGACGAGCAGGGCGACCGCGCCGGAGACGACCATCGCGGCCAGCAGCGCCAGCAGCAGGTAGGCGATGGCCTGCGGCACGCCCATGCCGGTGCGGGCACCGAGGAAGGTCATCATCCAGACGGCCGCGAACGACCCCCACATGAAGACCTCGGAGTGGGCGAAGTTGATCAGGCGCAGCACGCCGTAGACGAGGGTGTAGCCGAGGGCGAAGAGGCCGTAGATGGCGCCCACGACCAGACCCGTGAAGGTCAGGTTCAGGAAGGTGCTCAGGGGGACCACCCGGTTCGGTTCGGTCGGGGAGGAGGGGGCGGGGTGCCGGGCACGGCGCGGCCCCACCCGCCGCGGTCGGCGGGTGGGGCCGCGCGTGACCTCAGGAGGTCTGGATCTCCTGGTCGGCGACGATCTGGCCGCCCTCGACCTTGTAGGCCCACACGCTGATCTCGCTGGGCTCGCCCTTGTCGTCGAACTTCAGCTGCTTGGTCACGCCGGGCTCGTCGTAGCCCCTGACGAACTCCAGCATGTCCTCGCGGGTGGTGACGCCGTCGGCGATGCCGGCCAGCAGGATCTTGGCCGCGTCGTAGCCCTCGGCGGAGTAGGTGGCCGGGGCGGTGCCGTAGGCGTCGGTGTAGTCCTGCACGAAGGTGCCCTCGGCCTGGTCCGGCGGCAGGCACGGGCAGGTGATGAGGGTGCCCTCGGCGGCCTCGGCGCCCGCGGCGGTGATCAGGCCCTCGTCCTTGGCGCCGTCGTCGGTGACGAACGCGACCTGCTCGCTGCTCAGGCCGGCCTCGCGCAGCTGCTTGAGCAGCAGGCCCGCCTCGGAGTAGTACCCGCCGTAGAAGACCGCGTCCGCGCCGGAGGCGCGCACGTCGGCCACGACCGCGGAGAAGTCGGTCTGCCCGGTCTGCACGGTGCTGTCCTTGACCTTGGCCGCGCCCAGGTCCGCGCGCACCAGGTCCGCCAGGCCCTTGCCGTACTCGCTGGCGTCGTCGATGACGTACACCTTCTGCTTGCCCAGGGTGTCGGTGATGTACGAGGCGGCCGCCGGGCCCTGGGTGGCGTCGTTGCCCAGGACGCGGAAGAAGGTCTCCCAGCCCTGCTCGGACAGCGAGGGGTTGGTGGCCGAGGGGGTGATGCCCACCAGGCTGGCCTCGGCGAAGATCGGGTCGGCCACGCGGGACTCCCCGGAGAACGCCGGGCCGACGATGCCCAGCACGTTCTCGTCGCGCACGGCCTGGGTGGCCAGACCGGTCGCCTGGTCCGGCAGGCCCTGGGAGTCGTAGTCCTCCAGGGTGACCTGGCAGGCGCCGTCCTGGGCGTTGTGCTGGGTGACGGCCAGGTCCACGCCGTTGCGGATGTTCACGCCCAGGTTGGCGTTGGCACCGGTCAGGGCGCCGAAGAAGCCGATGCTCAGACCCTCGGGGCAGCTGCTCCCGCCGCTCGCGCCGGCGGACGGCTCCTCGGTGGAACCGCCGGTGGTGCCCCCGCACGCGGTGAGCAGCAGGGCAGCGGCTGCGACGGGGGTCGCGAGCTTGACGATGGAGCGCACGGGCAAGTCCTCCTGGACAGGGGGGCGCGAGGACGCGCGTCCTCG
>NZ_JBJLSG010000153.1:0-11875 GCF_050871925.1 Kineococcus gurbantunggutensis | reverse complement strand
GAGGCGCGCTGCCCGCCCGGCGGTGCCGCCGCAGCCGGCCCCCCAGGCGGCGGCCCCCCCGCGCCGCCGCCTGGGCCCGGTCGTGCCCGCGGTGGTCGTCAGAGGGTGGCGGCCAGCTCCTCGGCGGCGCGCACGGCGCCGGCGAGCTCGGTGTCGGCGCGCTCGCGCAGGTCCGCCAGGTCCGGCAGCCGGTCCGCCAGGGTCGCGCTGGTCTGCACGACGGTCACGTCCATGCCCAGCGCGTTGCCCAGGACGATGCGCAGCACCGGCACGCCGTGGTCCCACGTCTCGGTGGGGGTGCCGGGGTCGTAGACGCCGCCGCGGCTGCTGACGACGACGGCCGGGCGCCCGGCCAGCGGCTGCACGCCCTCGCCCGTGGTGACGCCGGGCACGTGCACGCAGTCGATCCACACCTTCAGCGTCGAGGGGACCGTGTAGTTGTACAGCGGGGCGCCCACGAGCACGGCGTCCGCGGCCAGCAGCTCGTCGAGGACCTCGCGCTGCAGCGCGTCCCACTCCGCGGGCGGGGCCGCGTCGGGGCGGCGCGCGGCGGCCGGCCAGTGCAGCTCCGGGTCGGGCAGGTGCGGCAGCGGGTCGCGGTGCAGGTCGCGGTGGGTGACCGTGAACTCGGGGCCGCGCGCGCGCCAGGCGGCGGCGAACGCCGCGGTGATCGCTCGCGAGCGCGAGCGGGCCAGGTCGGCCGAGGAGTCCAGGTGCAGGAGGTGGGGCACCGGGCCAACCTAGCGACCGGCCGCGCGCCCGTCCGGGTGAGGCGCGAGCACCTCAAGCGACCGCCCGCTCCGGCCGATGGACTTCTAGAACGTCCCGGCTCCCACCAGCGGGAGCCCGGACTTCGACCGGCCGCTGCCCCCAGCGGATCCCCACGGCTCGAAGGAAGCGGTCCATGCCCCTCACCAAGAACGGCGTCAAGGCGAGCATCCCCGCCGCGCGCACCACCTTCCCCCCCGCCCCCGCCGCCCCCGCCCGCAAGGACGCGCGGGAGTCCGACGAGGCGCGCCGCCGCGCCCGCACGGTCGCCAAGCAGCAGCAGGCCGCCGAGCGCATCGCCGCCGCCACCACCGAGCTGGCCGCCTCGACCGCGCAGTCCGCGGAGGCCTCCCGCCAGCTGCGCGACGCGATGCAGCAGATCGCCGCCGGCGCCGAGGAGGCCTCGGGCGCCACGCAGGAGTCGCTGGCCGCCACCAACCAGGTCGCCGGCCGCATCCAGACCCAGAAGCAGACCAGCGCCCGCGTGAAGGACACCACCACCAAGCTGCAGGCGCTGCTGGGCGAGACCGCCGAGGGCATCTCCGCCCTGGTCTCCAACGTCGGCGAGGCCGCCGACCGGCAGACCGCCTCCGTGGAGATGATCACCGAGCTGGAGAAGCAGGCCGAGGAGATCGGCACCATCGTCGCCGCCGTCGCGCGCATCGCCGACCAGACGAACCTGCTGGCCCTCAACGCCGCCATCGAGGCCGCCCGCGCCCGCCAGCACGGCAAGGGCTTCGCCGTCGTCGCCGACGAGGTGCGCACCCTGGCGGAGACCTCCGAGCGCTCCGCCAGCCAGATCCGCGAGCTCATCGACTCCATCCGCACCGGCGTCACCGCCGTGGCCGAGGGCGTGCAGGCCTCCGCGGAGACCTCCCGCGGCGAGGTGGAGAAGGGCCGCGCCGTCACCGCGCAGCTCGCCGCCATCCGCGACGACATGTCCGTCATCCTCGACGGCGCCGGCGAGATCGCCGCCGCCGCCTCCCAGGCCGAGCGCGCCTCCCAGGACGCGCAGCTGCGCGCCGAGGAGATCGCCGCCGCGGCCGAGCAGCAGTCCGCCGCGGCCGAGGAGGTCCTGCAGACCGTCGACCAGCAGGGCGCGGCGCTGCAGCAGGGCGAGCAGGCCGCCGAGCAGCTCTCGGAGATCGCCGACGAGCTGCGCGGCTCGGCCGACATCGGCAAGAGCGCCGAGCAGGTCGCCGCCTCCGCCGAGGAGCTGGCCGCCGCGGCCGAGGAGATCAACCGCGCCGCGGCGCAGATCTCCCAGGCGATCACCGAGATCTCCAGCGGTGCGCAGGCGCAGTCCGCCAAGACCCAGGAGTCCTCCAGCGCGATCAACCAGATCGAGTCCGGCGCGCAGCTCGCCGAGACCCGCGCCGGCGTGGCGGTGGAGAAGGCCGACGAGATGATCGCGCAGCTGGCCACCAACAAGGACGCCGTCGACGCGATGATCACCGCGATCACCGCCGCCGCGGCCGCCGCCAAGGACAGCGTCAAGCAGGTCGTCGAGCTGGAGATCGTCTCCCGCAAGATCGACAAGATCGTCGACGCCATCGCCAACGTCTCCATCCAGACGAACATGCTGGCCGTCAACGGCTCCGTGGAGTCCGCGCGCGCCGGCGAGTACGGCAAGGGCTTCGCGGTCGTCTCCACCGACATCCGCAACCTGGCCCGCGACTCCGCCGACAACGCCGAGCGCATCAAGGACCTCGTCAAGGAGGTCCAGGACCGCATCACCGCCGTGCGCGCGGATCTGGAGGAGACCTCCCGCCAGGCCCTGGTGGAGGTCGAGCGCGCCAAGGCCAGCACCGCCCGCCTCGTCGAGGTCGAGCGCGACGTGGCCGAGGTCCGCTCCGGCAACGAGGAGGTCCGCGCCGCGTCGGCCGAGATCGCCTCCGCGCTCGCCCAGGTCAAGACCGCCCTGGACCAGATCTCCGCCGCGGCGAACCAGGCCGACACCCTCTCGACCCAGGCCTCCGCCGCCGCCCGCCAGCAGTCCACCGGTGCCGAGGAGCTGGCCACCGCGATCGAGGAGATCGCCGCCCTGGCCGACGAGCTGCAGCAGCCCTGAGACCCACCACCGGGACGAGGAGTGCGATGAGCACCATGGAGACCCTCCTGGAGGAGGGGACCCTCCTGGAGGAGGGGAGCGCCGGGCGGCACGCCGCCGCACCGGTGGACGGCCCGGCCGGTGAGGCACCGGCCGGCGAGGACGACGCGGACGGCGCCGCCGACTTCGTGACGTTCGAGATGGCGGGGGAGTCCTACGCGCTGCACATGGAGCGCGTGCAGGAGATCATCCGCATGCCCGAGCTGATCCGGGTCCCGCTGGGCCCGGCCGCGCTGGAGGGCCTGGCGAACCTGCGCGGGCGCGTGCTGCCCGTGGTGAGCCTGCGCTCGTGCTGCGGGCTGCCGGTCGCCGAGCACGACGAGGCCACCCGCGTCGTCGTCGTCGAGGCCGCCGGCGCCACCCTGGGCCTCGTGGTGGACCGCGTCACCGCCGTCGTGTCGGTGGAGGCGGACCAGCTCGAGAGCGCCGAGGGCGTGCAGGGCACCGTGCGCTCGGAGCTGCTGGCCGCCGTCCTGAAGGGGACGGCGGGGCGCGCCTCCGGCCGCATGACCACCGTGCTGGACGTGCAGCGCCTGGTGCGCACCGAGTTCGCGGTGCTGGCCGCCAGGGTCGCCGCCGGCGGCGGCTCCGGCGCCTGGTCGCCGGCGTCGGTGGTGGAGGAGGACTCCTCCGACACCCTGGAGCTGGTCAGCTTCGCCGTCGACGGGCAGGAGTACGCGCTGCCGATCGACCGCGTGCAGGAGATCGTCCAGGCCCCCGAGCGCGTCACGGCCGTGCCCAACGCGGCCGAGCGCGTCCTGGGCGTCATGGACCTGCGCGGCGGGCTGCTGCCCGTCGTCAGCCTGCGCCAGGTGTTCGGCCTGGAGGTGCCGGCCCTGCAGCCGCACAACCGCATCGTCGTCGTCACCGTCGAGCGCGAGGGCCGCGAGTCCCTCGTGGGCGTCGTCATGGACACCGTGCGCGAGGTGCTGCGGGTGCCGGCGGAACTGGTCGGCGCACTGCCGCACGTCGTCTCCGGCGGCGGCCGCAGCCGCGAGGTGGAGTCGGTGTGCCGGCTGGAGGACGGCAAGCGCCTGGTGTCGGTCCTGTCGGCCGACTCCCTCGTCGACGTCGGCACCCTGGCCGCCGTCGACGGCGAGCAGGCGCCGGTGAGGAGCGCCCGGGACGTGGAGGAGGACGACGTGGTGGACGACGGCCGCGGGGACGACGAGCTGCTCGTCGTGTTCCGCCTGCAGGGCGAGGAGTACTGCGTGGCGGTCGACGCCGTGCAGGAGATCATCCGCGTGCCCGAGACGCTGATCCGCGTGCCCAAGACCCTCGACTTCGTCGAGGGCCTGGTGAACCTGCGCGGCGCGGTGCTGCCGGTCGTGGACCTGCGCACCCGCCTGGGCCTGGACCGCAGCGCCCGCGACGAGCGCCAGCGCATCGTGGTGCTCATCATCGGGGGCGTCCGCACGGGTTTCGTCGTCGACTCCGTCGCCGAGGTCCTGCGGGTCTCCGGCGCCGAGCTGGAGGCGGCCCCGGAGCTGTCGCCGGAGCAGGCCGAGGTCGTCACCCGGGTGGCGAACCTGCCCCGTTCCGAGCGCATGCTGCTCGTCCTCGAGCCCGGCCAGCTGCTGGCCGGCGAGCAGGTCGCGCAGATCGCGGACGAGGTGCCGGCCGCCGCTGCCGCGGCCTGAGCGGGGGAGTCGCCACGGTGGTCGGTCCGAACCTGAAGGTGCTCGTCGTCGACGACTCCGCGCTCATGCGCAAGGCCCTGAAGACCATGCTCACCGCCGACGGAGACGTCGAGGTCGTCCTCGCCCGCAACGGCGAGGACGCCCTCGACGTCCTGTCCCGCGAGGAGCCCGACGTGGTCACCCTCGACGTGAACATGCCGGTCATGGACGGGCTGACGTGCCTGTCGAGGATCATGGACGAGCGGCCCGTGCCGGTCGTCATGGTCTCCTCCATCACCGAGCGCGGGGCCGTGGCCACGCTGGAGGCCCTGGAGCTCGGCGCGGTGGACTACGTCGCCAAGCCCGGCGGCACGGTCTCGCTGAACATGTCCGAGGCCGCCGAGGAGATCCGCCGCAAGGTGCGCCGGGCGGCGGCCTCCCGGGTGCGCCCCGGCTCGCTGACGGCGCGGCTGCGCCGGCAGCGGGAGGAGGCGTTCGCCGCCGGCCGCCCGGCCCGCCGCACCGCCCCCGGCGCCGTCGCGGCCCCCCGCGCCGGCGCCCCGGCCCGCGGCGCGACCGGCACGACCGGCACGACCGACCTGGTCGTCGTCGGTTCCAGCACGGGCGGGCCGGCGCTGCTGTCGGCGCTGCTCTCGCAGTTCCCGGCGGACTTCCCCGCCCCCGTCGTCATCGCCCAGCACATGCCCGCCTCGTTCACCGGCGCCCTGGCGAACCGGCTGGACGCCTGCTGCGCCCTGCCGGTGCAGGAGGTCACCGGCCTGGTGCCGGTGCTGCCCGGGCACGTCTACGTCGCCCGCGGCGACGCCGACGCGGTGCTGGGCCGGCGCGGGGGGGACCTCGTGGTCCGCCCGGCACCGGCCGGGGCGGGGTACCGCTGGCACCCCAGCGTCGACCGCCTCGTGGCCAGCGCCCTGGAGCACGTCGAGGCGCGCCGCACCGTCGGCGTCCTGCTCACCGGCATGG
This sequence comes from Kineococcus gurbantunggutensis, assembly GCF_050871925.1. NCBI lineage: Bacteria > Bacillati > Actinomycetota > Actinomycetes > Kineosporiales > Kineosporiaceae > Kineococcus > Kineococcus gurbantunggutensis. The sequence continues at coordinate 6,394 of NZ_JBJLSG010000153.1, read as the reverse complement.
GCGACGACGGCGCCGAGCAGATGGCGCAGCTCAAGGCCCGCGGCGGGCGCACCGTCGCCGAGTCCGAGGACTCGGCGGTCGTGTGGGGCATGCCCGGCCAGCTCGTCGCCCGCGACGGCGCCACCCGCGTCCTGCACGCCGACCAGATCGCCGCCCAGGTGATCGCCTGGGCCTGAGCGGCCCGCCCCGCACCGCCCCCGCGGGGGGTTCCCCCGGAACCCCTCGCGGGACCCCCCGAAACCCCCCGCACCACCCCGAGGAGATGCCATGGGCCTGGTCAAGAAGGCCGCCGCCTGCGCCCCGGCCGACGAGCGGCGCGCGCACGAGCGCGACCTGGACGGGCTGCTGGCGCAGCTGCGCGGCACCGGGGCCGAGGAGCGCCGCCGCGCCGCCCTGGACCTGGCCGGCGTCGTCGGCGCCGTGCCCGCGCTGCTGGCCGCCGCCGAGGCGGAGCAGCAGCCCACGGTGCGCGACGCCCTGCTGACCACCCTGGCCGCCCACGACCTGCCCGAGGTGGCGCACCACCTCGCCGGCTGGCTGGCCGGTGACGACGCCGCGCGCCGCAACGCCGCCGTCGTGGCGCTGCAGGCCATGCCCGGCGGTTCCGCCGCCGTGCTCGACGACCTGCTCACCCGCGGCGACGTGCGCGTGCGCACCCTGGCCGTCATGGTGCTCAGCGCGCTCGTGCACCCCGGCGTGCCCGCCTGGCTGGAGTCCGTCGTCGAGCGCGACGAGGAAGAGAACGTCGTGGCCGCCGCCGTCGACACCGCCCAGCTCACCGACGACGCCCTCGCGCGGCGCCTCGCCGAGCGCGCCGCCGCGCGCTTCCCCGCCAACCCGTACCTGCGGTTCCTGCTCACCCTGGCGGCGGGTGCCCGGTGACCCTGCCCACCACCGCGGCCGGCGCCGCCGCCCAGCTCACCGACGCGCAGTTCGCCCGCGTGCGTGAGTGGGTCTACCGGCGCACCGGCATCCAGTTCGGCGACAACAAGCGCTACTTCGTCGACAAGCGCGTCGCCTCCTGCGTGCGCGAGCACGGCGGGGACTTCAACCTCTGGTTCGCCTCGCTGCGCACCGGGGCCAACGAGCGCGTCGCCCAGCAGCTCGTCAACGAGCTGACCGTCAACGAGACGTACTTCCTGCGCGAGGACCACCAGTTCGACTCCCTGGTGCGCAGCGTCCTGCCCGGGATCGCGCAGGCGCGCCGGGCCGCTCGCGACACCAGCCCGATCCGCGTCCTGTCGCTGCCCTGCTCCACCGGCGAGGAGCCGTACTCCATCGCGATGCGCCTGCTGTCGGAGTGGCCGGGCATCGAGGAGTTCGACGTCGAGATCGTCGCCGCCGACATCGACACCCGCGTGCTGGAGCAGGCGCAGCGCGGGGAGTACGGCGCCCGCTCCATGCACCGCGTGCCCCCGGCCGTGCGGGCGGAGTTCTTCGAGCGCTCCGGCGAGCGGTACCGCGTGCGCGAGGACATCCGCGAGGCCATCGACTTCACCACCGCCAACCTCACCGACACCGCGCGCATGCGCGCGTTCCGGGCGTTCGACGTCGTCTTCTGCCGCAACGTGCTCATCTACTTCGACGAGATCTCCTCCCGCCGCGCCGCCGAGAACCTCTTCGGCGCGCTGCGCCCGGGCGGGTTCCTGTTCCTGGGCCACTCGGAGTCCATGAGCCGCATCTCCCCCATCTTCGACCCCGTCCGGCTGCCGGAGGGGATCGTCTACCAGCGTCCCGCGATCGGAGCCAGCGCATGAGCACCCCCGACGGAAACCCCGAGGACCCGCAGCAGCGCGGGACCGTCCTGGTCGTCGACGACGCCCCCACGGTGCGCATGTACCACGGCGGCGTGCTGCGCGCGGCCGGCTTCGAGGTCGAGGAGGCCGCCAACGGCTTCGAGGCCCTGGAGATGGTGCTGGCCAAGCGCTACGAGCTCGTCGTCACCGACGTGAACATGCCGCAGCTCGACGGCTACGGCCTCGTGCGGCGCCTGCGCACGGAGGCGCTGGCCCGCTCCACCCCGGTCGTCACCATCAGCACCGAGTCGCAGGAGTCCGACGCCGAGGCCGCCTACGCCGCCGGCGCGAACCTGTACCTGATCAAGCCCGTCGCGCCCGAGCTGCTCTCGCGCGTCGCCGAGCTGCTCACCCGCCCCCTGCCGACCCCCTCGACCACCGGGAGCCGGTCGTGACCAACCCCCTGCTCGCCCAGTTCGTCGCCGAGTCCGCCGACCTGCTCGCCGACGTCGACGAGGGCCTGCTGCGCCTGGAGGCCGACCCGGGCGACGCCGACCTCGTCAACGCCGTCTTCCGCGCCGCCCACACCTTCAAGGGCTCCTCCGGGCTGTTCGACCTGCCCGAGCTGACCCGGCTCACCCACGCCGCCGAGGACCTCCTCGACGCCGTGCGCGCCGGCCGGCTGGCGCTGGAGCCGGAGATGGTCGACGCGCTGCTGTCCGCCTTCGACACCGTGCGCCGCTGGATGCCCGTCATCGAGTCCACCGGCCGCACCCCCGCCGACGCCGGGGCGCTGGCCGACGAGCAGTCCTCGGTGCTGCGCTCCTGGCTGGGCGAGGCGCCCGCCGCGGCCGCCGCCCCCGCCGCCGCGGTCGCCGCCACCGCCGCGCCCGCCGACCTGCCCGCCTGGGTGCTCGACCTGCCCGCCGGGCACCTGGCGCAGCTGCGCACCTGGCTGGGCACCACCTCCGCCACCGTGCGCGCCGTGCGCTACGAACCCGACGCCGGCTGCTTCTTCCGCGGCGAGGACCCGCTGCACCTGTTCCGCCAGGTGCCCGCCCTGGAGCTGCTGCACAGCGCCCCCGCCGAGCCGTTCGCGCCGATCGCGGACGTCGACGAGTACGAGTGCGTGCTGCGCTTCACCGCGCTGACCCGCGCGGCCGTCGGCGAGCTCACCCACGTGTTCCGCTACGTGCCCGAGCAGGTCGAGGTCGTCGAGGTCTCCGCCGGGAACCTCGGGCGCCTGCTCGACGGCGCCGTCGCCGAGGAGCCCGCGGCGCGCGCCGCGCAGGCGGGCCCCGCCGCGCCCGGCGCCGACCCGCTGCACGCGCTGCTGCTGGAGTCCCAGTGCCGCCTGCTCTCGCACGTGGGCACCAGCGCCGACGACCTCGCCGACGGCCCGCCGCCCGGTGCGGCCCGGGTGCGCGCCGCCGCGCTCGTGGCGCTGCGCGTGGCCACCGCCGCCGGCGTGGACACCGCGCCGGGCACCGCCGCCCTGGAGCACTTCCTGCTCGAGGGCGACCCCGCCCCGCTGCGCGCGTGGATCGCCGCCACCGCCGCCGGCGCCGGCACCCCCGCCCCCACCGTCGCCGAGCAGGCCGAGGCGGTCGCCGTCCCGGCCCCGCGCACCTCCCCGGAGGAACCCGCCGCGCGCGCCGCCGCCGGCGGCGAGGGCGGTGACGACGCCTCCCGCGCCAACCGCGTGCTGAAGGTCGAGCAGGCCAAGGTCGACAAGCTGCTCGACCTCGTCGGCGAGCTCGTCGTCGCCAAGAACGCCCTGCCCTTCGTGGCCAAGGAGGCCGAGGAGGCCGGCTCGCGCGCCCTGGCCCGCCGGGTCATGGACGAGTACGCCGTCGTCAGCCGCGTCAGCGAGGAGCTGCAGCAGGCCGTCATGGACGTGCGCATGCTGCCGGTGTCCACCGCGTTCGCCCGCGCCCCGCGCCTGGTGCGCGACCTGTCGCGCAAGCTGGGCAAGAAGGTGCGCCTGGTGCAGGAGGGCGAGGACACCGCCGCGGACAAGGACGTCATCGAGATGCTCGCCGAGCCCCTCGTGCACCTGGTCCGCAACAGCCTCGACCACGGCGTCGAGACCCCCGAGCAGCGCGCCGCCGCCGGCAAGCCGGAGGAGGCCACGCTGCTGCTGCGCGCCGCTCCCGACGGCGACGCCGTGCTCGTGGAGATCACCGACGACGGGCGCGGCATCGACACCGACGCGGTGCGCGCCAAGGCGTACCAGCGCGGCCTGATCGACGAGCACGCCCTGGAGGGCATGTCCGACGAGGACGCCGCCCAGCTCATCTTCGCGCCCGGGTTCTCCACCGCCGAGGTCGTCTCGGACGTCTCCGGCCGCGGGGTCGGCATGGACGCGGTGCGCAGCTCCATCGAGCGCCTCGGCGGCTCCGTCACCACGGAGAACCGCCGCGGGCAGGGCCTCACCGTCCGGCTGCGCCTGCCGCTGACCATGGCCGTCTCGCGGGTGCTGCTGCTCACCGCCGGCGGGCAGCGCTTCGGCGTGCCGCTGGACGACGTCGTGGAGACCGTGCGCGTGGACCGCGCCGACGTCACCCGCGTCGCCGGGCACCCCGTGCTCGCCCTGCGCGACGACGTCGTGCCGCTGGTGCGGCTCAGCGAGCTGCTGGGCACCGGCGGCGACCCCGGCACCGGCGCGCCCCTGAACGTGCTCGTCGTGCGCACCGCCACCGGCCCGCTGGGCCTCGTGGTCGACCGCTTCCACCAGAACACCGACGTGATCCTCAAGCCCCTCGAGGGCTTCCTCGCCGGGACCCCCGGCTACTGCGGCACCGCCCTGCTGGGCGACGGCCTCGTCCTGCTGGTCCTCGACGTCAAGGAGCTGAACAACCGTGCCGCTGCACTTCGCTGAGGGCACCGCCGTGCTCACCGGCACCGTGGTCGTCGACGAGGCCGAGCCGCTGGCCGCGTGGCTGCGCGCCACCGACGCGCCCGTCGTCGACCTCGCCGGCTGCGACCACCTGCACACCGCCGCCCTGCAGGCCCTGCTGGCCGCCGGGGTCAAGGTGAGCGCCCCACCTGCCGATGCCTTCCTCAGGGCCTGGGTCCTGCCGATGCTGGTCCCGGCCCCCGCCGAGGAAGCCGACGAGAACCCCGCCGAACCCCTCGACGAACTCCCCGCCGAACCCCTCGACGAACTCCCCGCCGAGCCCCTCGCCGAGCCCCCCGCCGAACCCCTCGCACCCGAAGAGGTCCCCGCATGACCACCGTGATGCTGGTCGACGACTCCCCGACCATGCTGATGAGCATCAAGTCCGTCCTCACCAAGGCCGGCATCTCCGTCGAGACCGCCGGCGACGGCCAGGAGGCGCTGGACCGCATCAAGGCCGGCCTGAAGCCCAACCTCGTCATCAGCGACGTGAACATGCCCCGCCTGGACGGGATCAGCTTCGTGCGCGAGGCCCGCAGGGCGGGGCTGCGCTTCACCCCGATCCTCATGCTGACGACCGAGTCCGAGCAGTCCAAGCGGGACGAGGCCAAGGCCGCCGGCGCCACCGGCTGGCTCGTCAAGCCCGTCCAGCCCGACGCGCTCATGACGGTCATCCGCCAGGTCGTCCCGGGGGCCTGAGTGGCCTGGTTCAGGAAGGGGGGCGTCGTGGTCGAGGAACCGCGCGCCGCGATCGACGCCGAGCGCTCCGCCGAGGTGCTGGGGCGCTCGCAGGAGCTGATCGGCATCCTGTCCGACCAGCTCGGCGACGTCGTCTCGGTCACCGAGGAGGCCGCGTTCGGCGTCATGTCCGAGGTGCAGCAGGTCGACGCCGAGGTGGAGGCCCTCTCCGGCCTCGCCCAGGACCTCGTCCGCCTCAGCGCGGACGGCGCCAGCCAGGTCGCCGACCGCACCCGCGCCAGCGCCGACGACGTGGCCGAGCTCGTCCAGATCGTCACCGACCGCGACGCGGCCGTGATGGACCTGGTCGGCGAGGTGCGGGCCCTGGACCGCGAGGTCGACGCCATCGCCGCCGTCGCGCACGCCACCACGATCCTGGCCCTCAACGCCAAGATCGAGGCCGTGCGCGCCGGCGACGCCGGCGAGGGCTTCTCCGTGGTCGCCGACGAGGTGCGCCAGCTCTCCCGGCAGTCCGCCCAGGCCGCCGAGAGCATCCGCGCCGGCATCACCCGCGTCACCTCCCTCATGGAGGCGCGCATCGGCTCCGACACCGGCGGCTCCGCGCAGATCAGCGCCAAGCTCGAGGGCATCGCCACCGCCCAGCAGGAGGCCGCGGCCGTGCTGTCCGCCTCCGTGGAGGGCACCAGCGAGGCCGCCGGCCGCATCGCCACCTCCATCGAGGCGCTCGGCGCGCGCACCACCGCCGTCCTCGGGCAGGCGCAGTTCCAGGACATGACCCGCCAGGCCGTCGAGAGCGTCGTCGCGTCGCTGGGCGCGCTCGGCGGTCAGCTCGCCACCGTCGCCGACCACCTGCGCGGCGACGCGGACGCGGCGGCCCTGGCCCAGCTCGACGACGCGGTCGGCGCGCTGCGCGCCTCCTACGTCTCGCAGCGCCAGCGCGCGGTGCACGCCCAGCGCACCGGCGGCGGCGTCCCGGTGCAGCCGGCCGCCGCGGCGATCGAGCTGTTCTGACGCGCGGCCCCGCCGCACGACGACGCCCCCGGCCGGGGACCCCGGCCGG
>NZ_JBJLSG010000152.1:0-11893 GCF_050871925.1 Kineococcus gurbantunggutensis | reverse complement strand
GCTCGCTGTTGGGGGGGTTGACCTCGCCCGCGACGGAGGCGCACACGTCGACGCCCGGCGGGGGCGGGGGGGCCCGCGGGGCCCCCCCGGCGGCCAGGGCGGCGAACTGCTCCGCGCTCGCCTCGGGCGCCAGGAACACCGGCAGCCAGCCGTCGGCGACCTCCCCGGCGAGCTCGACGTTGCGCGGGCCCACGGCGGCCAGGTAGACGGGCAGCTCCGTGCGGGGCGCGGGCAGCATCAGCCGCAGCGGCACCCCGGGCCCGTCGGGCAGCGGCAGGCGCACGTGCTCGCCGGCGAAGGTCACCGGCCGGCGGGCGAGCACCTCGCGCACCACGGCGACGTGCTCGCGGGTGCGGGCCAGCGGTGCGCCGAAGCGCTGGCCGTACCAGCCCTCGGAGACCTGCGGCCCGGACACGCCCAGCCCCAGGCGGAACCGGCCGCCGGAGAGCGCGTCGAGGGTGGCGGCGGCCATCGCGGTCGCGGCGGGGGCGCGCGCGGGCACCTGCAGCACGGCCGAGCCGAGGGCGATGCGGGAGGTCTGCGCGGCGAGCCAGCCCAGGACGCTGACGGCGTCGGAGCCGTAGGCCTCGGCCACCCAGGCGCTGTCGCAGCCGGCGTCCTCCGCGGCGCGCGCCAGGGCGAGCGCGTCGGCGGCGGCCGCGGCCGCGTCGCCGCCGGTCAGGTAGCCGAGGTTCACTCCCAGGCGCACGACGCGAACCTAGCCCAGCCGGTGCTCGCGCGCGGGCGGCTCAGCACGACCCGCCGTCGCCGCCACCTCCGCCACCACCTCCGCCTCCACCCCCGGAGGAGCCGCCGTCGCCCCCGCCGGAGGAGGAGCCGCCGTCGCCGCCGGAGGGGCCCGCGCCGGCCGGCGGGCCGCAGTCCCCCGCGGCGTCCGCGACCGCGTCACCGGGCGGGGCGCCCGGGGACGCGTCGGGCCCGGAGCCCGTGCGGCGGGCACCGCCGCGGCCCCCGGCGCCGCGCACGACCGCGACGACGAAGACGACCAGCACGGCCACGAACAGCAGCGGGAAGACCGCGAACACCGCCAGCACGACGCCGATCCCCAGCACGCCCGCGTCCACCGCGCCACCTCCCCCGCCGCGGCGCGCTGCCGCGGTGCCCCGACGCTAGCCGCCGGGGCGGCGGTGCGGGGGCGGCGGCGCGGGGGCGCTCAGCCCAGCAGCGCCCGCACGACCGCGTCGGCCAGCAGCCGCCCGCGCCGCGTCAGCGCCCACCGGCCGTCGCCGGCGGCCTCCAGCAGGCCGTCGGCGGCCAGGCGCGGCACCGCCGCCACCGCCTGCGCGCCCCACCACGCCGGGTCGAAGCCCTCCGCCAGGCGCGAGCGCAGCAGCACGTCCTCGGTGCGCCGGTCCTGCGCCGTGAGGACCTCGCGGGCGTGCGCGGGGCTGTGCCCGCGGCCCAGGCGGCCGGCGTAGGCGGTGGGGTGCTTGACGTTCCACCAGCGCACCCCGCCGACGTGGCTGTGCGCGCCGGGCCCGACCCCCCACCAGTCCCCGCCGCGCCAGTACGCGAGGTTGTGCCGGCAGGCGTGCTCGGCCTTGCGCGCCCAGTTGCTCACCTCGTACCAGGAGAAGCCGGCCGCGCCCAGGGCGTCGTCGACGAGCTCGTACTTCTCCGCCTCGTCGTCGTCCTCGGGGGCGGGCACCTCGCCGCGGCGGATGCGCGCGGCCAGCCGGGTGCCCTCCTCCACGATGAGCGCGTACGCCGAGACGTGGTCCGGCTCGCACGCCAGCGCCTCGTCCAGGCTGCGGCGCAGGTCGTCGGCGGACTCCCCGGGCGTGCCGTAGATGAGGTCCAGGCTGACGTCGAGGCCGGCCTCGCGCGCCCAGCGCACCGCCTCGGGCACCCGGCGCGGGTCGTGGGTGCGGTCCAGCACCGCCAGCACGTGCGGCACCGCGGACTGCACGCCGAAGGAGACGCGGGTGAAGCCGGCGGCGGCCAGGGTCGCCAGCGCGGCCGGGGTGACGGAGTCGGGGTTGGCCTCGGTGGTGACCTCCGCGCCGGGCTCCAGCCCGAAGCGCGCGCGCACGGCGCCGAGCATCGCGGCCAGGTCCTCGGCGGGCAGCAGGGTGGGCGTGCCGCCGCCGAAGAAGACCGTGGAGGCCGGGCGGGCGGCGCCGCCGAGCACGCGGGCGGCCAGGTCGACCTCGGCGGCGGCGGTGGCGGCGTAGGCGGCCTGCGAGCCGCCGCCGCCCAGCTCGGTGGCGGTGTAGGTGTTGAAGTCGCAGTAGCCGCAGCGCACCGCGCAGAACGGCACGTGCAGGTACACCCCGAAGGTGCGCTCGGCGGCGCCGGCCAGGGCGGAGGGCGGCAGCGCGCCGTCGGTGGGGACGGCCTCGCCGTCGGGCAGGGAGCTCGGCACCCCTCCAGTGTCACCCCGCGCGCGGGCCGCCCCGGCCACCCGGACGGCCCCCTCCGGGCACCCCGGGCCACCGCCGGGCACCGCGCCGTGAGCGGTGCGCGGGCGCGCCCCGCGCCGGGGTGCGCGGGGACCGGGCGGGCCCGACCATGTGCCCATGTCCGCCAACGACGTCAAGCGCACGGCGCAGCAGGGTCAGCGCTTCGCCGAGCGCCACGAGAGCACGGTCAAGCGCGCCGGCCGCGCCGGCGTCGCCGCCGAGGGGGTCGTCTACCTGCTGGTGGCCTGGCTCGCCCTGCAGGTCGCCCTCGGCGGCTCCGGCGGCAGCGCCGACTCCTCCGGCGCGCTGGGGCGCGTGGCCGCGCAGCCGTTCGGCAAGGTGCTGCTGGCACTGCTGGCCCTGGGCTTCGTGGCGATGGTCGCCTGGCAGGTGCTCGCCGCGGTCGCCGCGGAGAAGACCTCCCAGCGCGTCAAGGCGGTCGCCAAGGCCGTGGTGGCCGCCGCGCTGGCCGTCTCCAGCGCCCGGTTCCTGTCCGGCGGGGGCTCCTCCGCCGGCCAGCAGCAGCAGACCCTCACCCAGCGGGTGCTGGAGGCCCCCGGCGGGCCGGTGCTCGTGGTGGTGGCCGGGCTCGCGGTCGCCGCCGTGGGCGTGGCCCTGGTGGTGCGCGGGGTGCAGAAGAAGTTCGAGGACAAGGTGGAGGGCTCGCTCTCCCCGGCGCTGACCGCGCTGGGGGTGGCCGGCTGGGTGGCGCGCGGCGTGGCGTTCGCCGTCCTCGGCGGCCTCGTGGTGGCCTCCGCCGGCGGCGACACCGCCAAGTCCCGCGGCCTGGACGCGGCCTTCCGCGAGATCGCCCAGCAGCCGTACGGCAAGGTCCTGCTGGTGCTGGTGGCCCTGGGCCTGGCCGCGTACGCCGTCTTCCAGCTCGCCACGGCGCGGCGCCGCAGCCGCGCCTGAACCCCGCCGCGCACCGCGGGGGCGCGGCGGTAGCGTGCCGGGCGTGCCACTGACCGACCTGCCGCTGGAGCAGCTGCGCGACCACCTCGGCGAGGTCGCCGAGCCCGCCGGCTTCGACGCCTTCTGGGCCGACAGCCTCGCCCTGGCCCGCGAGCACCCCCTGGACCTGCGGCTCTCGCCCGGGCCGGGCCCGGAGCTGGCGCACGTGGAGGTCTCCGACGTGCGCTTCTCCGGCTGGGGCGGGGACCGCGTCGCGGCCTGGTTCCTGCGGCCCCGGAACGCGCCGGGGCCGCTGCCGGTGGTGGTGAAGTTCATCGGCTACTCCGGCACCCGCGGCCGGCCCGTGGAGCACACCGAGTGGGCCGCGGCCGGGTACGCCCTGCTCGTGGTGGACACCCGCGGGCAGGGATCGGACACCCCCGACCCGGACACCGGCGCCACCGCCGGGCAGTGGGCCAACGGGTTCATGACCAAGGGCGTGCAGGACCCCGCGACGTACTACTACCGCCGCGCCTACGTGGACTGCGCCCGCGCCGTGGAGGCCGCTGCGGCGCTGCCCGGCGTGGACCCCTCCCGCCTGGTCGTCGCCGGCGGCAGCCAGGGCGGGGCGTTCGCGCTGGCCGCCGCCCACCTGGCCGGCGAGGCGGTGAGCGCCGCCCTGGTCGACGTGCCGTTCCTGTGCTCGATCCGGCGCGCCTGCGACGTGGCGGGCGAGGGCCCCTACCTGGAGGTCGTCACCTTCCTGCGCCGGCACTCCCGCGAGGCGGTGGAGCAGACGTTCCGCACCCTCGCGCACGTGGACGCCGCCAACCACGCGCTGCGCGCGAGCGCCCCGGCGCTGTTCAGCGTGGGGATGATGGACCCGGTGTGCCCGCCCTCGACCGTGTTCGCCGCCTACAACCGCTACGGGCGGCGGGCGGGCGGCGCGGCGGGCCGGCCGGTGCGCAAGGACATCACGGTGTGGGAGTTCTCCGACCACTCCGGCGGCGCCGCCCACCAGTTCGAGCGGCAGCTGCGCTTCCTGGACGGGCTGTGGCGGGAGCGCGCTTGACGGCGCCGTGGGTCCTGCCCGACGAGGACGAGCCCTGGTCGCTCTCCCTCGTCGCCCGCGTCGAGCGCGACCCCGCCCCCGCGCACACCGACGTCCTCGTCGCCGCGGCGCGCGCGGTGGTGCTGCTGCTGACCGACGAGCGCACCACGGCGCCCGGCGGGGAGTTCCACGACGCGGTGGCCGCCTGGCGCGGGCGGCGCATCCGCAAGATCACCCGGCGGGCGCGCGGGGCCAGGTGGGAGCGCACCGCGCAGCTGCCGCACGTGGAGGCGCGCTCCGGCGACGCCGTCGTGCGCGCCTTCGCCCCGCACCCGCGCGAGGAGGTCCCCGCGCTGCTGAGCCCGCTGCAGGTCGGCGGGCTGGACCTGGCCGACCCCGAGGGGTTCCGCGCGCCGGCGCCCGCGCCGGGCGTGCTGACGGTGCGGCTGTGCCCGGACGTGCGGATGACCACGGGCAAGGCCGCCGCGCAGGTCGGGCACGCCGCGCAGCTGGCCCTGGAGCAGCTGCCCGCCGCGCTCACCGCGCCGTGGGCCGCCGGCGGCTTCGGCGTGCGGGTGGTGACCGGGGCGCCGGTGCTGCCGGCGGGCGGGCGCGTGGACGTGCGCGACGGCGGGTTCACCGAGGTGCCGCCCGGCACGGTCACCGCCAGCGCCGGCTTCGAGGCCTGAGCCGCCCGCGGGACCGCCCCGCGGACGCGCCCCCGTCGCCGCTGCGCCGTCCGGGTGGTGCGGCGCCGGGGGCCTCAAGGGCGCCCGCGGCGGACCCGATCGGCGGACGTGGACCACGGGACGCGCGACGGGGCGGAGTCGGCCCGGCTGGCGGCGCTGCACGAGCGCCGGCTGCTCGAGGCGCCCGCCGACGAGGAGCTGGCGGCGGTCGTGCGCGTGGCCGCCGAGGTCACCGGTGCGCGCGGCGCCGCGCTGGAGGTCGTCGGCGAGCACCGCGCGCGCACGCTGAGCGCGGTGGGCCGCGAGGCGCTGGTGCGCCCGCGCGCGCACTCGCTGTGCGCGCTGCACCTGCACCGGGACGGCTTCGTGCACGTCGCCGACGCCGCCGCCGACCCGCGCTTCCGCGGGCACCCGCTCGTCGACGGGCGCCTGGGCGCCGTGCGCTGCTACGCCGCCGCCCCGCTGACCACGCCGGAGGGCCACGTCCTGGGCGCCCTGTGGGTCTTCGACGAGCGCCCCCGGGCGCTGGGCGCCGGGCAGGTGGGGGCGCTGCGGGACCTGGCGCGCCTGGCGGCCGCCGCCTTCGAGCGGCGCCTGCACGCCCGCCTGGAGGAGCAGCACGCCGCCGAGGTGGCCGAGCAGCGCGCGCTGGCGGAGGTGACGATGGCGGAGGCGGAGGCCCGCTGCGAGCTGCAGGAGGCCGTGCTGGAGCTCATCGACGTGGGCATCGTCGTGGTCGAGCCCGACGGTCGCGTCGCCATGTCGAACCGCGCCGCCCGGCAGGTCCACGGCCTGGAGGCGGACCCCGGCGTCGACCCGGAGGAGTTCCCCGCCGCCTACCGCCTCTTCGCCGCCGACGGCGTGACGCCGCTGCCCGTCGAGGAGGTGCCGATGCGCCGGGTGCTGCGGGAGGGCGAGGTGCGGCGCAGCGAGCTGGTCATCGCCCCCTCCGGGCGCTCGGCCACCGTCGCCATCGCCGACGGGCGCGCGCTGCACCGCGGCGACGGCAGCAGCCTGGGCGCGGTCGTGGCCCTGCACGACGTCACCGCCGTCCGCACCCGCGAGGCCGCCCTGGAGCGCGCCGACGCGGAGCTGGCGGACAAGCTCGCCGCGCTGGAGGCGCTGCAGCGCTGCAACGGCGAGCTCGAGCGGTCCAACCACGACCTCGAGCAGTTCGCCGGCACCGCCAGCCACGACCTCAACGCCCCGCTCGTGGTGGTCTCCGGCTACCTGGAGATGCTCCGGGACGTCCACGGCGACGCCCTGGGCGAGGAGGGGCGCGAGTGGATCGCGACGGCGCTGCGCAGCACCGGGCGGATGGCGGAGCTCATCGCCTCGCTGCTGTGCTACGCCCGCTCCGGCGGCTGCGGGGTGCGCCGCGAGCGCACCGACGTGGCGGAGCTGCACGCGCAGGTGGTGCTGGACCTGCGCGGGCGGATCGAGGGGGCCGGGGCCCGCGTCAGCGCCGCGCACCTGCCCCGGGTGCTGGGCGACCCGGTGCTGCTGCGCCAGCTGCTGCAGAACCTCGTCGCCAACGCCGTGCAGCACCGCTCCCCGCTGCGCCCGTGCCGGGTGCACGTCAGCGCCGAGCGCGGCGCGGACGGCTGGACGGTGTCCGTGGCCGACAACGGCACCGGCATCCCCGCCGAGCACCGCGAGCGGGTGTTCGAGGTGTTCGCGCAGGTGGACCCCTCGGCCCGCACCGGTCACGGCATCGGGCTGGCCACCTGCCGGCGCGTCGTGGCGCGCCACGGCGGGCGGATCTGGGTGGAGGAGACGCCCGGCGGGGGCACCACCGTGCGCTTCACGCTGCCGCAGCCCTGAGGCGCGCACTGCCCCCCGGCACCGGCCGGGCACGGGCCGGGCACGGGCCGGTCAGGGGCGGCGCACCGCCGGGGCCTTGACGGCGCACGGCGGCGGTGGTGGTGTGAGGACACCGTCCCGGTCCGTCGCCGCGCGCGACCCGCACGAAGAGGTGCACCATCCCCGGTCCCCGCTGGGCAGCGCTGGGCGCTGCCGCGATCCTGGCCCTGACCGCCACCGGCGCCGCCGCGGCACCGCCGGGGGGAACCCGTCCCCCGGTCGTCGAGGTCCTCTCCAGCAGGGCGGACGCCGTCTCCGGCGGGGACGCGCTGGTGCGCGTCGCCGTCCCGCAGGGCGTCGACGCCCGCGACGTGCGCGTGCGCCTGGACGGGCGCGACGTGACCGGGGAGTTCACCGCCGGCGACGGGCAGCTGCTCGCCGTCCTGGACGGGCTGGACCCCGGCCGGCACGCCGTCACCGCCGAGGCGCCGCGCGGCCGGCCCGGCGCGGTGCGCATCACCGCGCACCCCGGGACCGGGCCGGTGTTCGCCGGCCCGCACGAGGAACCCTTCGCGTGCGAGACCGAGGAGTTCCGCACCGTCACCGGCGAGGCGCTGGGTGCGCCGCTGGACGCGGACTGCTCGGTGGGCACCCGGGTGGACCACGTGTACCGCACCACCGCCGGCGCCTTCGCGCCGCTGCCGGACCCGCGCGCGCTGCCGGCGGACGTGGCCTGGACGCGGACCCTGGACGGCGTGCGCGTGCCGTACGTGGTGCGCGTGCAGACCGGGACGGTGAACCGGGGCGTGTACGAGTTCGCGGCGCTGGCCGACCCGCGCGAGGCGGACGCGGACGAGCCCTCCGCGCTGGCGGGCGAGAGCGCCTGGAACCAGCGGGTGGTCTACACCTTCGGCGGCGGCTGCCGCGGCGGCTGGTACCGGCAGGGCACCGCGACCGGCGGGGTGCTCGACGACGCGATGCTCTCGCGCGGGTTCGCCGTCGTGTCGAACTCGCTGAACGTCTTCGGCAACGACTGCAACGACCTGCTGGCCAGCGAGACGCTGAGCACCACCCGCGAGGAGTTCATCGAGACCTACGGCCTCCCGCGCTACACGATGGGCTGGGGCTGCTCGGGCGGTTCCTACCAGGCCCACCAGGCGGCCGACGCCTACCCGGGCCTGCTGGACGGCATCGTGGTGGGGTGCAGCTTCCCCGACGTCGGGCTCGCCACGTCGCAGAACCTCGCCGACTCCCGGCTGCTGCAGAACTACTTCGCGGTCACCGACCCCAGCGCGCTGACCCCCGAGCAGGAGCTGGCCGTCAGCGGGTTCGCCGTGCCGAACGCCGTCGCCAGCCAGAGCGAGGGCGCCAAGCGGCTGGACCCGCAGGCCGAGTTCGACCCGTCCCTGCCGGTCGAGCAGCGCTACGACCCGCAGACGAACCCCCGCGGGGCGCGGGCGACGGTGTGGGACCACACCCGCAACGCCTACGGCACCGACCCCGCCACCGGGTTCGCCCGCCGCCCGCTGGACAACGTCGGCGTGCAGTACGGGCTGCAGGCCCTGCGCGGCGGCGTGATCGACGTGGACGAGTTCCTGGACCTCAACGACCGCGTCGGGGGCCTGGACATCGACGCCCGCGTCGTGGCGGACAGGACGGACGCCGACCCCGCGGCGCGCCGCGCGGGCTACGAGACCGGCCGGTTCCTCGACGGCGGCGGCGGCCTGGCGGACGTCCCGATCATCGACTACCGCGCCTACACCGACGACGAGCCGGCCGGGGACATCCACCAGCGCTACCACTCGTTCTCCACCCGTGAGCGGCTGGTCGAGGCCAACGGCGACGCCGGGAACCAGGTGATGCTCACCGAGAGCGACCGGTACGGGTTGTTCAGCACCGCCAGCCCCGTGCTGGTGGGGGCCCTGGAGCAGATGGACCGGTGGATCCTCGCCGCGCGCGCGGACCGCCGCCGCGACCGGCACGCCGCGGTCGTCGCGGCCCGGCCCGTCGACCTCACCGACGCCTGCTTCACCGCCGGCGGCGAGCGCATCGCCGAGGCGCAGGTGTTCCGCGGCGACACCCGCTGCAACGCGCTGTACCCCTCCTCGTCCTCCCCGCGCCTGGTGGCCGGCGGCCCCCTCGCCAGCGACGTGGTGACCTGCCGGCTGCGCGCGCCGGCGCGCGCGGACTACCCGGCCACGAGCGAGCAGCAGTGGCAGCGGCTGAACCGGGTGTTCGAGCGGGGCGTGTGCGACTACTCCGTCCCCGGCGTCGACGAGACCGGGCTGCCGGGCACGTGGGCGTTCTTCACCGCCCCCGGGCGGTGGACGTTCCACGAGCCCGCCCACGAGCACGCCCGGTGGCGCCGCCCGCGCGGCTGACGCGGCGCGGCCGGGGACGACGGAGCCCCCGCACCCTGTGGGGTGCGGGGGCTCCGTCGGGCGGTGCGGGTCAGAGGCGCGTGACCTGGCTGGCCTGGGGGCCCTTGGCGCCCTGCGTCACGGTGTACTCGACCTGGTCGTTCTCGTCCAGGCTGCGGTACCCGTTGCCGGTGATCTCGCTGAAGTGGACGAAGACGTCGGCCGAGCCGTCCTGGGGGGCGATGAAGCCGAACCCCTTCTCGCCGTTGAACCACTTGACGGTTCCCTGAGCCATGAGGCCTCCTCGGGTTGCACGCTCCACGTGGGAGCTCGTCACCGAGGTGCTGACCGGATGGAGAGCTGAACGACCTCGGAATCAATCCCCGGGGTGTTGCAAGCACATCGAGAACAGCGACTGCGTCGACAGTAACACGGTTCCGGGGCCGGTGCCCGCGGCGCGGGACGGCGCAGCGCGGGCCCCGGCGCGCGGCAGCGCGCGCCGGGGCCCGGGCGCTACTTCTTCGCCTTGTCCTTGGCCTTGTCGCCGGCGGCGTCGGAGGACAGCGCGGCGATGAACGCCTCCTGGGGGACCTCCACGCGGCCGACCATCTTCATGCGCTTCTTGCCCTCCTTCTGCTTCTCCAGCAGCTTGCGCTTGCGGGTGATGTCACCGCCGTAGCACTTGGCGAGGACGTCCTTGCGGATCGCGCGGACGTTCTCGCGCGCGATGATGCGCGCGCCCACGGCCGCCTGGATCGGCACCTCGAACTGCTGGCGCGGGATGAGGTCCTTGAGCTTGCCGGCCATCATCACGCCGTAGGAGTACGCCTTGTCCTTGTGCACGATCGCGCTGAAGGCGTCGACCTGCTCGCCCTGCAGCAGGACGTCGACCTTCACCAGGTCGGCGACCTGGTCGCCGTCCACGTCGTAGTCCAGGGAGGCGTACCCGCGGGTGCGCGACTTCAGCTGGTCGAAGAAGTCGAAGACGATCTCCGCCAGCGGCAGGCGGTAGCGCATCTCCACGCGGTCCTCGGAGAGGTAGTCCATGCCCTGCAGCTCACCGCGGCGCTGCTGGCACAGCTCCATGATCGCGCCGATGAACTCGCTGGGCGCCAGGACGGTGGCCTTGACGACGGGCTCGCGGATCTCGCGGACCTTGCCCTCGGGGAACTCCGAGGGGTTGGTGACGGTGACGACCTTGCCGTCCTCCATCGTCACCTCGTAGACGACGCTGGGGGCGGTGGAGATCAGGTCGAGGTCGAACTCGCGCTCCAGGCGCTCGCGCACGATCTCCAGGTGCAGCAGGCCCAGGAAGCCGATGCGGAAGCCGAACCCCAGGGCCGCGGACGTCTCCGGCTCGTAGGACAGCGCCGCGTCGTTGAGCTTGAGCTTGTCCAGCGCCTCGCGCAGCGCCGGGTAGTCCGAGGCGTCGATCGGGTACAGCCCCGAGTAGACCATCGGCTTGGGGTCGCGGTAGCCGCCCAGCGCCTGCGTGGAGGGCTTGGCGGCGTTGGTGACGGTGTCGCCGACCTTGGACTGGCGCACGTCCTTCACGCCGGTGATGAGGTAGCCGACCTCGCCGACGCCCAGGCCCCGGGAGGGCACCGGCTCCGGGGAGCTGACGCCGATCTCCAGCAGCTCGTGGGTGGCCTTCGTGGACATCATCGCGATGCGCTCGCGCGGGGAGAGCTGCCCGTCGATGACGCGCACGTAGGTGACCACGCCGCGGTAGGTGTCGTACACCGAGTCGAAGATCATGGCGCGGGCCGGGGCGTCGGGGTCGCCCACCGGCGCGGGCACCTGCCGCACGATCTCGTCGAGCAGCGCCTCCACGCCCGCGCCCGTCTTGCCCGACACCCGCAGGCAGTCCTCGGGCTGGCAGCCGATGAGGCCGGCCAGCTCCTCGGCGAACTTCTCCGGCTGCGCCGCGGGCAGGTCGATCTTGTTGAGCACCGGGATGATCGTGAGGTCGTTCTCCATGGCGAGGTACAGGTTCGCCAGGGTCTGCGCCTCGATGCCCTGCGCGGCGTCCACGAGCAGCACCGCGCCCTCGCACGCCGCCAGCGAGCGCGAGACCTCGTAGGTGAAGTCCACGTGCCCGGGGGTGTCGATCATGTTCAGGGCGTGGTCGGTGCCGTCCAGGGCCCACGGCATGCGCACGGCCTGCGACTTGATGGTGATGCCGCGCTCGCGCTCGATGTCCATGCGGTCCAGGTACTGCGCGCGCATGGCCCGCGCGTCCACGACCCCGGTCAGCTGCAGCATGCGGTCGGCCAGCGTCGACTTGCCGTGGTCGATGTGGGCGATGATGCAGAAGTTGCGCAGCAGCTCCGGCGGCGTGGAAGCGGGAGCCGGCGCGTTCGCGGCCATCGGGGACACGGGCGGGGTGCACCTCTCGTCGGCACGGTCGTGGGGTCCCATCGTCGCACGCGCGCGGGCGGGCGGGTCCGCGGAACCGTCCGGGGGCGCACCGCGTCACAGGCGCACGGTCACGGCGACCGCCCCCGGGAGGCCCCCCATGCGCACGCCCCGCACCCCCGTCCCCGACGCGCGCGACGCGCGCGGCCTCCCCGGCCGCTCCGCCGGCCGCTCCGCCGGCCGCGGGGGGGGGGGGCGGCCGGGCGGGCCGGGGGGGGTGGTGGGGGGGGGGGGGGGGGGGGGGCGGGGGGGGGG
>NZ_JBJLSG010000151.1:0-11957 GCF_050871925.1 Kineococcus gurbantunggutensis | reverse complement strand
GGCGGTCCGGGGACCGCCGGCCGCGCGGCTCACTCGCCCTTCAGGCGCCCGGCGATCGTCACCACGCGCGTGGCCATGTGGTCCAGCGCGTTCAGCTCGGCCTCGCCCAGCGGGATGTCGTTGCCGCCGCCGGTGACGTGGCTGACGCCGTAGGGGTTGCCGTCGACGAACTTCAGCCCGTCGGTGTACCCGGGCGGCACGATGATGCCGCCGAAGTGGTAGATCGTGTTGTAGAGCGCGATGAGGGTCGTCTCCTGGCCGCCGTGGGCGGTCTGGGAGGTCGTGAAGCCCGCGTAGACCTTGTCGGCCAGCAGGCCCTGGGCCCACTGGGCGCCCAGGGAGTCGATGAAGATCTTCAGCTGGCCGGCGATGTTGCCGTAGCGGGTGGGGGACCCGAAGAGCACCGCGTCGGCCCAGACGACGTCGTCGGCGCTGGCGCCGGGCGCCCCCTTGGCGGCCTCCGCCTCGGCGGCCTGGGCGTCGGTGGCGGCCTTCTCCCCGCCGGTGGCCTGGCGCTCGACCTGGCGCAGGCGCACCTCGGCGCCGGCGGCCTCGCCGGCGGCGGCCAGGCGCTCGGCCATGGCCCGGGTGGTGCCGGTGGCCGAGTAGTAGACGATGGCGAGCTTCACGCTCACGGTGGTTCCTCCTGGTCGTTGAACGGCCAATCAGTGGAGGATCACGGTAACCGCCGGTGCGCGCGCCGTCGAGGTGGCCGGCGGGCCCCGGCAGGGCCACCCGCCGCGCGCACGGGCGCCGCAGCGGGTAGGACGGTCCGGTGGCCCACCGCACGCGCAGCACCCGCACCGTCCGCAGCGCCGAGCCGCCCGCCAAGGACTGCGCCGCCTGCGGGCGCACCATCACCTGGCGCCGGGCGTGGGCGCGCGACTGGGAGCAGGTGCGGTACTGCTCCGACGCCTGCCGCCGCCGCGCCCGCGGCGCCGGCGCGGCCGTCGACGCGCGCCTGGACGCGGCGCTGCGCGAGCTGCTGGCCTCCCGCCCGGCCGCGCACGGCGTGGACCCCGACGAGGCCGCCCGCGCCGTGGGCGGCGAGGACTGGCGGGAGCTGGTGCAGCCGGCGCGCTCGGCCGCCCGCCGCCTCGTCGCGGCCGGCGAGGCCGAGCTCGTGCAGGGCGCGCGCGTGGTGGACCCCTCCACCGCGCGCGGGCCGGTGCGCGTCCGCCGCCGCTGAGGCGCCCGCCTCCCGGTGCCCGGGGGCTGCCGCTCCGGTGGCGTCAGCCGGCGGCGGGCGCCGGGCCGGCGCCGAGGACGACCTCGAACTCCAGCAGGCTCGCGCCGGTGGCCACCGGCTCCGCCCGCTGCCCGGCGTGCGCGGCCCTCGCCCCGCCGCCCGCCCACGCCCGGAACGCCTCCTCGGTCTCCCAGCGCGTGTACACGAAGTAGCGCGACTCGCCCGCCACCGGGCGCAGCAGCTCGAACCCCAGGAAGCCCTCGGTGCCCTCCACCGCGCCCATCCGGTGCGCGAAGCGGCGCTCCAGCTCCGGGCCGCCGCCCTCGGGGACCTCGATCGCGTTGATCTTCACCACTGCCACGGGTCCACCCTGCCACGGTCCGCGCCGGCGCCGGCGGCGGCCGGGCGGATCCCCTCCTCCCGCCCGGCCCGCCGCGCTGCGGCGCTACTCGGCGATCGCCGCCACGGGGGACGTGCGCGCCGCGCGCCGCGCCGGCAGCACCGAGGCGAGCACCCCGGCGAGCGCGGCGACCACCACGATCCCGGTGATCCGCGCCCACGGCACGTCGAGCACCACCGGGCCCTGCTGCGCCAGCACCGAGGCGGTGCCCGCCAGCCCGTACGCGGTGCCCAGCGCGACCCCCAGCACCCCGGCCACCCCGGCCACGAGCAGCGCCTCCCACGCCAGCAGGGCGCGCAGCTGCCCGCGCGTCAGGCCCAGCGCCCGCAGCAGCCCCGACTCCTGGCGGCGCTCCACCACCGACAGCGCCAGGGTGTTGCCCACCCCCAGCAGGGCGATGACGACCGCGACCCCCAGCAGGCCGGTGACCACCAGCAGCATCGTCGTCAGCACCTGGTCGAACGCCGCGCGCACCGCGACGACGCCGCTGACGGCGCTGCTGGGCAGGGACGCGGCCACCACCTCGGTGACCGCGTCCACGGCCTCGGCCTGGCCCTCGGCGCTCAGGCCGTCGTCCAGGCGCACCCACGCGCCGCGCACCGCCGCCGCCGGGTCCGCGCGCAGCAGGTCCGCCGCGGCGGCGATCGACCCCTGCTGGGAGTCCGGGGCCACGACGACGCGCAGCGGGACGGGCGTGCCGCCCTGCGCCGCGGCGGGCACCACGTCGCCGCTGGACAGGCCCAGCGACTCCGCCGCGTACCCGGGGACCACCAGCTCGCCGGGGCGGGGCAGCGGCACCCGCTGCTGCGAGCGCACCACCGCGCCCGCCCGCGCCGGGTCCACGCCCGTCACGGTCGTGGTGCCCGCCGCGCCCAGGGACACCTCGCCCTCCAGCGCGGGGACCACGCCCGCCACCCCCGGCACCCGCTCCAGCCGCTCCAGCAGCGCCGCGTCCACGGTCCCCTCCCAGGAGGAGACGACGACGTCGGTGGGGTACCCCGCCTCCAGCAGGTCCTCGGCCGTGGCGCGGGTGGAGGAGGCGCCCACGACCATCGCCGTGGTCAGCGTCACGCCGATGAGCAGGGCGGTGGCCGTCGCCGCGGTGCGGCGGGGGTTGCGCACCGCGTTGCCGGCGGCCAGGCGCGCGGGCACGCCGCCGCGGCGCACCAGGCGCCCGGCCAGCCCCACGACGGCGGGCACGGCGCGCTGGGCGAGCAGCACCACGCCCACGAAGCTGAGCGCGCCGGCGAGCACCGCCGGCTCCAGCGCGCCCCGCGAGGAGGACCACGCCAGGACCGCGGCGGAGGGGACGGTCAGGGCCGCGCCGGCGACCAGGCGCACCAGCCCGCCGCGCGAGCGCACCGGCGCCGGCACCAGCGGCCGCAGCGCGGCCAGCGGCGCCACCCGCGTCGCGGCCCGGGCCGGGGCCAGCGCCGCCAGCACCGTCACGACGGTGCCGAGCACCACGCCGACCGCCAGGGCGTGCAGCGGCACGTCCAGCGTGCCCAGCGGGACCGGGGAGTCGGCGTCGGCCGCCACCCGGGCGACCACCGCGGCCAGGCCCACCCCGGCCGCAGCGCCGGCCAGCGAGGCCAGCAGGCCCACCACGGCCGCCTCCAGCAGCACCGAGCGCGCCGTCTGGCCGCGGGTGGCGCCCACGCAGCGCAGCAGCGCCAGCTCGCGGGTGCGCTGCGCCAGCAGCACCGCGAACGTGTTGGCGATGACCAGCCCGGCCACCAGGACGGCGACCGCCCCGAAGACCAGCAGCACCGAGGTCAGCGCCGCCGCGTCCCCGGTGAAGGCCGAGGCCACGTCCTGCGCGGCCTCCTCGCCGGTGCGCACGACCAGGGCGCCCTCGACGGCGCCGGCCACCTCCCCGGCCAGGTCCGCGCCGTCCGTGCCGGGCGCGGCCGCCACCCGCAGGCGCGAGGGGTCGGGCGCGCCCCAGGCGCGCACGTCGGCGTCGGTGGCGAACAGGCGCCCCTGCAGCCCCGCGGTGGGGTCCCCCCGCAGGTCCACCACGCCCACCACGCGCACCCGGGCCGCGGTCGCCGCGGGGGCGTCCCCGTCCTGCGGCACGCTCAGCTCCAGCTCGTCGCCCACCGCCGCGCCGAGGCGGTCGCTGACGGCGACCTCGCCGGAGGCCCGCGGCAGGCGCCCGGAGCCGGTGCGCTCCCAGCGCAGCGGCCCCTCGGCGGTGACGGCGTCGGCCTGCGCGGAGGAGCTGCCGGTGCGCCCGGGCAGGCGCACCTGCACGCCGGTCTGGCGGTCGGCGGCCACCTGCGCCACGCCCGGCAGGGCGCGCACGCGCTCCTCCGCCCCCCGCAGCGCGGAGGCCGCCGTCGCGGGGTCGGCCCCCTCGTCGGCGGTGACGACGGCGGCGCTGGCGGTGAAGGGCGCGCCCACCGCCCGCAGCAGGCTGGCGCTCGCGGAGGAGTTCAGCACCAGGGTCGCCACGACGAACGCCACGGCGATGACGACGGCCAGGCAGGAGGCGAGCACGCGCCCGGCGTGGGCGCGCAGCTGCGCCAGGGTGGTCCTCAGCACGGTTCAGGCCCCCAGGGTGCGCAGCGCGTCGATGACGTCGTCCGGCGTGGGGGCGGTCAGGCCCCCGGCCAGCCGCCCGTCGGCCAGCAGCACCACGCGGTCGGCGTACCCGGCGGCCACCGGGTCGTGGGTGACCATGACGACCGTCTGGCCGAACTCGCGCACGCTGGAGCGCAGCAGCCCCAGCACCTCCGCGCCGGCGCGCGAGTCGAGGTTCCCGGTGGGCTCGTCGGCGAACACCACGTCCGGGCGCGGCAGCAGCGCGCGGCCCACGGCGACGCGCTGCTGCTGCCCGCCGGACAGCTCGGAGGGCTTGTGCCGCAGCCTGTGCTGCAGCCCCAGCCGGGTGACGACCTCGTCGTGCCAGGCGCGCTCGGGCGTGCGCCCGGCCAGCTCCATCGGCAGGACGAGGTTCTCCCCGGCGGTGAGCACCGGCAGCAGGTTGAAGGACTGGAAGACGAAACCGATCCGGTCCCGGCGCAGCCGGGTCAGCTCCGCGTCGCGCAGCGCCGTCAGCTCGGTCCCGCCCAGGAACACCTGCCCGGCCGTGGCGGTGTCCAGGCCGGCCAGGCAGTGCATGAGCGTGGACTTGCCGGAACCGGAGGGCCCCATGATGGCGGTGAACTCCCCGCGGGAGAACTCCACGTCCACGCCGTCCAGGGCGTGCACGACGGCGTCGCCGCGGCCGTACGTCTTGCGCAGCCCGGCGGCGCGCACCGCCGCGGTCGCGGCCTGCGCGACCTCCGGCGAACGGGTGGGGCGCGGTGTGGGCACGGGGTCTCTCCTCGCGGTCGGGGGCCGCCGGCGGGGCCGGCGTCGAACCCCTCGACCGTAGGAACCGCGGGCCCCGCACCGCGTCGGGCGCGGAGCGGACGCGTCCGCCCCGCCGCCTCGGCCCGGCGGGGGACGCGCCGCGCGCGCGTCATCCCCGGGGTGGACGGCCCGCGCGCGCCGGCGGCCGCGCGCGCCCCGCTCAGCGCGCGTCGCGCAGCACGTCCCCGGGCTGCACGAGCCCGGTGGTGTACGCGAGCACGACCACCTGCACCCGGTCGCGCGAGCCGGTCTTGGCCAGCACCCGGCCCACGTGCGTCTTCACCGTCGCCTCCGACACGAAGAACCGGGCGGCGATCTCGGAGTTCGTCAGCCCGTGCGCCATGCACTCCATGACCTCCAGCTCGCGCGGGGTCAGGTCCTCGGGCAGCGTGCGGGCCGCGGGCTGGGCGGCGGACCCGGCGCGCAGCATCGGGCCGACGTGCTGCAGCAGCCGGCGGGTGGAGCTGGCCGCGATGACCGCGTCCCCGGCGTGCACGGTGCGCACCGCCGCGAGCATCTCCTCCGGCGGGGCGTCCTTGAGCAGGAAACCGCTGGCGCCGGCACCGATCGCGGCCACGACGTACTCGTCGAGGTCGAACGTGGTGAGCACCACCACCCTCGGCGCCGGCCGGCCCTCCGGGCGCGCGGCGGTGGTGATGCGCCGGGTGGCCTCGATGCCGTCCACGCCGGGCATGCGCACGTCCATCAGGACGACGTCGCAGTCGGTGCGCTCGACCAGCCGGGCCCCGGCGAGGCCGTCGGAGGCCTCCCCGACGACCTCCAGGTCCGGCTGGGAGTCGATGACCATCCGGAAACCTGCGCGGACGAGCTGCTGGTCGTCGACGAGGACGACGCGGACGGCGGGCACGGGGGACCTCCTGGGCGGGGCGGGGCGGGTCGGGGCGGGGCGGGGCGAGTCGGTGCGGTGGGCGTGGACGGGTCGTGCGGCGCCGGTCAGGACGGCGAGGCGTACGGCAGGGTGGCACGCACCCGGAACCCGCCGCCGGGGCGAGGCCCGCTGGTGACGGCCCCGCCGTGCAGCCGGGCTCGCTCGGCCATCCCGACCAGGCCCTGCCCGCCGGGGGAGGGGGCCACCATCGCGGCGGCGCCGCGGCCGTCGTCGTCCACGCCCAGGCGCAGCGCGTCGGGGTCCCAGCGCACCTCCACGCGGGCGCGGGCGCCGGGGCCGGCGTGCTTGAGCACGTTCGTCAGGGACTCCTGCACGATGCGGTAGGCGGCCAGCCCGATCGCCGGCGGCAGCGGGCGCTCCCCGCCGACCACCTCCAGCTCGACGTCCAGGCCGCTGGCGCGCACCTGCTCCACGAGGTCGGCCACCTGCCCCGCGTCCGGCTGCGGGGCGCGCTCGTCGCCGGGGCCCTGGCGCAGCACCCCCAGCAGGTTGCGCATGTCGGCCAGCGCCTGCCGCCCGGTGGCCGAGATCGTGCCCAGCACCTCCGCGGCCGCCGCCGGGTTCGCCGCGGCCGCGTACCGGCCCCCGTCGGCCTGGGCGATGATCACCGACAGGGAGTGCGCCACGACGTCGTGCATCTCGCGGGCGATGCGCTGGCGCTCGGCGGTGGCGGCCAGCCGCGACTCGTTCTCCCGCTCGTTCTCCAGCAGCCGGGCGCGCTCGAGCAGGGCGCGCTCGTTCTGCCGGGACGCCCGCCGCAGGCTGCCCAGCAGCCACGTCGCCACGACGAGCACGGCGATGAACAGCACCAGGGCGAGCGCGCTGGCCAGGCCGCTGTACGGCCACACGTACCGGGCCGGCGCCACCACGGCGCCGAACAGGCCCAGCAGCAGCCCGCCGCGCGAGGCCCACGGCGCGGCGTAGGCGGCCAGGGAGTACAGCGAGACGAGCACCGCCAGGTTCGCCGTCTGCGGCTCGCCGGCCAGCACCGGCTGCAGCAGGCCGCCGGCGGCCACGAGCGCCCCGCTGACCTCCGGCAGCACCCGCCGCAGCGCCAGCGGCACGCACATGAGCAGGCTGACGAGCACCGCGCCGGCGCCGGTGGCCGTGGCGGTCCCGGCGCAGACCAGCGTCAGCAGGAGCGCGCTGAAGGCGTCCAGGAGCAGCGTGTTGGCGCGCGTCCAGGCGACCAGCTTGTCGAAGACGTTCTGCTGCACCGCACGAGCGTAGGAGGCGGCGGCGGGCGCGTCGTCAGACCGGGGGAGCACCCCGCGCCTCCCACCACGGGCTGACCGCCCCCGGCGCCGCCCGCCCGGTGCGGATCCACGTGCTGAGACGCCGGTCCCGAATGGTGGACGGCGCGGTGCCGCGCTCGGGTAACCTCCCGGCCATGGCGGACACCCTGCGGCTCGCGGTCATCCCCGGCGACGGCATCGGCCAGGAGGTGACGGCCGAGGCGCTGAAGGTCCTCGGGGCCGTCCTCGACGGCTCGGGCACGACGGTCGAGACCACCGAGTACGACCTCGGCGCGCGCCTGTACCACCGCACCGGCGAGACCCTGCCGGACTCCGTGCTCGCCGAGGTGCGCGGCCACGACGCGGTCCTGCTCGGCGCCGTGGGCGACCCGAGCGTGCCCAGCGGCGTGCTCGAGCGCGGCCTGCTGCTCAAGCTGCGCTTCGCGCTGGACCACTACGTCAACCTGCGCCCCTCCAAGCTGTACCCGGGCGTGCCCACCCCGCTGGCCGACCCCGGCGAGGTCGACTTCGTCGTCGTGCGCGAGGGCACCGAGGGCCCCTACGTCGGCAACGGCGGCGCCCTGCGCGTGGGCACCCCCCACGAGATCGCCACCGAGGTCAGCGTCAACACCGCCTTCGGCGTCGAGCGCGTCGTGCGCGACGCCTTCGCCCGCGCCGCCGCCCGCCCGCGCCGGAAGCTGACGCTGGTGCACAAGCACAACGTCCTCGTGCACGCCGGGCACCTGTGGCGGCGCACCGTGGAGGCCGTGGGCGCGGAGTTCCCCGACGTGGCCGTGGACTACCTGCACGTCGACGCCGCGACGATCTTCCTGGTCACCGACCCCGCGCGCTTCGACGTCGTCGTCACCGACAACCTCTTCGGCGACATCCTCACCGACCTCGCCGCCGCGGTCACCGGCGGCATCGGCCTGGCCGCCTCCGGCAACGTCAACCCCGACCGCACCGCGCCGAGCATGTTCGAGCCCGTGCACGGCTCGGCCCCCGACATCGCCGGGCAGCAGGTCGCCGACCCCACCGCCGCCGTGCTCAGCGTCGCGCTGATGCTGGAGCACCTGGGCCTGGGCGGGGCCGCCGCCCGCGTCGACGCCGCCGTCACCGCCGACCTGGCCCGCCGGGCCTCCGGCGCGGTCGCCGGCCCGCGCAGCACCGCCGCCACCGGCGACGCCCTCGCGGCGCTGGCCGCCGGCTGAGTCGCGCCCCGCCCGCACCTCCCCGCCTCGCCCCACCTCCCCGCCGTCCCCGGCCGCCGCGCCGGGGGTACCGTCGTCCGCACCGTCCCACCGCACGAGGAGCCCCGCGTGAGCGCCACCACGACCGAGACCCCGATGAGCTTCCCCGTTCACGCCTCGGCCGCCCCGGTGAGCGACGAGCGGCGCGCGCAGATCCTCGCCGAGCCCGGCTTCGGCAAGCACTTCACCGACCACATGGCCACCGCCACGTGGACGCGGGGGACCGGCTGGCACGACGCGGCCGTGGTGCCCTACGGCCCGCTGCAGCTGGACCCGGCCGCGGCCGTCCTGCACTACGCGCAGGAGGTCTTCGAGGGGATGAAGGCCTACCGGCACGCCGACGGCAGCGTGTGGTCCTTCCGCCCGCGCGCCAACGCCGCGCGCCTGGCCCGCTCCGCGCGCCGCCTGGCGCTGCCGGAGGTGCCCGAGCAGATGTTCCTCGAGGCCGTCACCCAGCTCGTGCGCACCGACGAGGCTTGGGTGCCCAGCGGCGGGGAGTCCTCGCTGTACCTGCGCCCCTTCATGGTCGCCACCGAGGCGTTCCTGGGGGTCCGCTCCGCGCACGAGGTGAAGTTCCTCGTCATCGCCTCCCCGGCCGGCAGCTACTTCACCGGCGGCGTCAAGCCGGTCTCGATCTGGCTGACGCAGGACTACACCCGCGCCGCCTTCGGCGGCACCGGCTCGGCCAAGTGCGGCGGCAACTACGCCGCCAGCCTCGTCGCCCAGGACGAGGCGCACGCCAACGGCTGCGACCAGGTGTGCTTCCTCGACGCCGCCGAGCGCAGGTACGTCGAGGAGCTCGGCGGGATGAACCTGTACTTCGTCCACGACGACGGCACGATCGTCACCCCCGAGCTGACCGGCACGATCCTCGAGGGCATCACCCGCGACTCGATCCTGCAGCTCGCGCGCGACGCCGGCCACCGCGTCAGCGAGCGGCGCGTGAGCATCGACGAGTGGCGCGAGGGCGTCGCCTCCGGCCGCATCACCGAGGTCTTCGCGTGCGGCACCGCGGCCGTGGTCACCCCCGTCGGCCGCCTCGTCTCGCGCGAGGGCGAGCTCGTGCACGGCACCGGCACCACCGGGGAGGTCACCGCCTCGATCCGCCGCGAGCTGCTCGACCTGCAGCACGGGCGCGCCGAGGACCGGCACGGCTGGATGCACCGGCTCGTCTGAGCCGGCGGGTCACTAGGCTCGCGGCATGCGCATCGCCAGGTTCTCCTCCGCCGGTTCCGACCCGCGCTACGGCGTGGTGGAGGGCGCCCCGGGGGAGGAGGAGGTCCTCGTCGTCTCGGGCGACCCCCTGTTCACCCCGCTGAACCCCACCGGCGAGCGCGTGCCGCTGGCCGACGCCCGCCTGCTGGCGCCGGTCATCCCGCGCAGCAAGGTCCTGGGCGTCGGCCGCAACTACGCCGCGCACGCCGCGGAGCTGGGCAACGAGGTGCCCGAGCAGCCGCTGGTCTTCACCGTGCCGAACACCTCCGTGGCCGGCCCCGGCGACCCGCTGCCGATCCCGGCCTGGGCCGGCGAGGAGCTGCACTACGAGGGCGAGCTGGCCGTGGTGATCCGCCGGCTGTGCAAGGACGTGCCGCGCGAGCGGGTCGGCGAGGTCGTCTTCGGCTACACCGTCGCCAACGACGTCACCGCCCGCGGCCTGCAGGGCCCGGACGGGCAGTGGTGGCGCGCCAAGGGCGCCGACGGCTTCACCCCGCTGGGCCCCTGGATCGAGACCGAGCTGGACCCCTCCGACGTGCGGATCGTCACCCGGCTGGCCGCGGGCCCCGGCGAGCCCGGCGAGGTCGTGCAGGACGGGCGCACCTCGCTGATGGTCCACGACGTGGCCGCGATCGTCGCCCACGTCTCCAGCGCCATGACCCTGCTGCCCGGCGACGTGATCCTCACCGGCACCCCCGCCGGCGTGGGCCCGGTGCGCGCCGGGCAGCGCGTGGACGTCGAGGTCGAGGGCATCGGCACGCTGTCCACGCCGTTCGTGGCGCCCCGCGACTGACGCGGGGCCCGGGGCGGCGGGCGCGGGCGGCAATAGGCTGGTGCCGCCATGACTGAGACCGCTCCCGCCCCCGCCGCCCCGGCGCCCGCACCCTCCGGCGTCCGGGTCCGCTTCTGCCCCTCGCCGACCGGCACCCCGCACGTCGGCCTGATCCGCACGGCCCTGTTCAACTGGGCCTACGCGCGCCACACCGGCGGCAAGCTCGTCTTCCGCATCGAGGACACCGACTCCGCGCGCGACAGCGAGGAGAGCTACGCGCAGATCCTCGAGGCGCTGCGCTGGCTCGGGCTCGACTGGGACGAGGGCATCGACGTCGGCGGCCCGCACGAGCCGTACCGGCAGAGCCGGCGCCGCGCCCTCTACGACGACGTGGTGCGCCGGCTGCGCGAGGCCGGGCACCTGTACGAGTCGTTCTCCACGGCCGAGGAGATCGCGGCGCGCCACGAGGCGGCCGGGCGCTCCACGGCGCTGGGCTACGACGGCTTCGACCGCGACCTGACGCCGGAGCAGGTCGCGGCCTTCCGCGAGCAGGGCCGCGAGCCCACCCTGCGGCTGCGGGTGCCGCAGGACCGCGACTACTCCTTCGACGACCTGGTGCGCGGGCGCATCGAGTTCAAGGCCGGCTCGTTCCCGGACCCGGTGCTGGTGCGCGCCAACGGCGAGCCGCTCTACACCCTCGTCAACCCCGTCGACGACGCGCTCATGGGCATCACCCACGTGCTGCGCGGGGAGGACCTGCTCAGCTCCACCGCCCGCCAGGTCGCGCTGTACGAGGCCCTCATCGACGTGGGCGTGGCGCAGGGGGTGCCCCGCTTCGGGCACCTGCCCTACGTCATGGGCGAGGGCAACAAGAAGCTGTCCAAGCGCGACCCGGAGTCCAACCTCTTCCACCACCGCGACCGCGGCTTCGTGCCCGAGGGCCTGCTCAACTACCTGGCCCTGCTGGGCTGGGGCATCGCCGAGGACCGCGACGTCTTCGGCGTGCAGGAGATGGTCGCCGCCTTCGACGTGGCCGACGTCAACGCCTCCCCGGCGCGCTTCGACCCGGCCAAGGCCGAGGCGATCAACGCCGCCCACCTGCGGCTGCTGGCGCCGGAGGACTTCCGCGAGCGCCTGGTGCCGTACCTGCAGGCCGGCGGGGTGCTGCCCGCCGAGCCCACCGACGAGCAGCGCGCCCGGCTGGCCGCGGCCGCCCCGCTGGTGCAGGAGCGCATGACGCTGCTGGGCCAGGCGCCGGGGATGCTCGGCTTCCTCTTCGCCCCCGACGAGGAGCTGGTGCCGGAGGAGGACGCCCTGGCCGCGCTGCGCCCGGAGGCCGCCGACGTGCTCGACGCCGCCCTGGCGGCGCTGGAGCCGCTGGAGGGGTGGACCACGGCGGCCGTGGAGGCCGCGCTGCGCGCCGCGGTCGTCGAGGGCCTGGGCGTGAAGCCGAAGTTCGCCTTCGGGCCGGTGCGCACGGCCGTCACCGGCCGGCGCGTGTCGCCGCCGCTGTTCGAGTCCATGGAGATCCTGGGCCGGGACTCCTCGCTGGCGCGGCTGCGCCGGCTGCGCTCCACGCTGGGCTGACCCGCGCGCCCGCCCGCCCCCGCCCGCCCCCGCCGGGAC